>NZ_CAWQNB010000001.1:0-1985 GCF_963896135.1 Proteus sp. G2609
TGTAACGGCGAGTCACCCGTCCTGCTTGCTGTTGCTGAAATAGCTGTAGCATCGCCCCTTGTGCTTCTGAAGGCACCATCGACGAGGACGGCGTTGTTAAGTGCTCCGTGATATTGAGGTTGTTATCATACAGGAATTTTTCGTCCTGATTACCCCATTGTGGACTGTATTGTGTCTTAGTGATTTGGTCATTGGCATTATAGTGATAACGTGTCTGTCGCCAGCGATCATCTTCAATTCCCACCACATTATAAGCGCGATCATATTGATAACTGCGGTGCACATCCGTACAAAATGGCGGTTGTTGGGGATGGGCTTGTATCGATTGTAAAAACTGCTCAGTGCCTCGCCCTGCTCGTTGATGCGCCAGTAAACCGGTAGCCGTATAGTGACTGGAATTGACAAATCCGGCGCGACTACGGCGTAAATACTCTTGTCCTACTGCGTTGTAGCTAAATTGATGTGGTGCATGCTGATTGACTTGCAGTGAAGTTAACTCCCCCTGCGCCCCAAAAGCATAATGCAACTCCCGTTCACCAAAACGGGTCAATGCCAGCGTATTATCAGCTTCATTCCATTGATGAATAATCTCTTGTCCATTAATACGTTCACTGCATAAACGACCTTGGTCATCATACTCAAATTCAACCACCGAGTCAGTATTAGTCGCTTTTATCAATTGTTGACGTGCGTTATAGCTATATTGAATCGTGGATAAGCAGCGGCTTTCTTGCTCATCTTCAAACCATTCGCTTTGTTCAACCACTAAGCCACTTTCATTATAGCGCCAACGCAGTTCATGGTTATCCGGATAAGAAGCCAGAAGATTGGAAGAGCTTCTGGCTTGATTAATTATTTCAATTTTTAGAAGGTAGCAATAATATTGAAGCCTCCTCTCCGAAAATAACACATCTTCTATTTATTTCTTGTATTGATAATAAAAAATCATAAAGTAAGTCATCTGCGATAGAGTTTATATTAAAAATTTCTAATAAAATACATTCATCATTTTTTATATGTATTGAAGTCATACCATCTTCTGGGATTCTTATGCTACTTAAACAGTCGATAAATGCATTAAAATTTTTTCCATAAAAATCAGGAAAACCAAATAGTGTTTTCATTATCATATGAAAATCATCAACATTCTTAATATTTTTGAAATCGATATTCAATTTAATTAAATTCATTATTTCCATCCTGACATATCTATTTTTATAAATGAGTCATAATGGTCATGGCTATAGAATGCATCGCCTGTTTTTGTATCTACTACAATACGTCTTGTCCCTCTATTTCCAACATTAGGTGTTTTAACCGTCCATTCTTTATAAGGTCCGCTTCCTGTATCAAGTCGTTGGCCATTCGGTGATATTCTGAAATTGTTTTCAAATGTGATACCATCTCTTTGGTAAGCTGGCCTATTTAGTTTGATATTATCAATAGTTTTTTGTAATTCTCTCATCTCTGCGGGACTCATATTATATCCCCACTTTTCTTGAATGATCGCGTGAGCCTGTTTAGGATTCTTTGCAAAGAAGCAACACGCCAGCCCAAACGGATCAACCCACCCCGTCGGACAATGCACATACCCATAGGGATTCAGCCCACCCAATAACCCTATGGGGTCTGGGGAAAGATACTGCCCTGTTTCCCTATCATAATAGCGAAAGCGATTATAATACAAGCCACTTTCTTCATCTTCATATTGCCCCGCAAAGCGAAAAGGACATTCGGTATAATTAGGGTCATTCTCCGCTTTACCGTCGCGGTAACGCCAAAACTGCATTTGGCCCCACGTATTCAACCTTCCTGCCCAACTGGCTTGTCCGCCTTCACTGAATATCTCTCGCGGGGTGCCTTGGTGGTCGGTGACCACATAGTGCAGTTTGCCCTGTTGATAACGTACGGTGGGCGTTATTTCTCCGGGTTGATACAGCCATTGAACTTGTTGCGCATTAGCAAGAGTGCCATCGGCATATATC
>NZ_CAWQNB010000002.1:0-82500 GCF_963896135.1 Proteus sp. G2609
ATTCAGACATCAGTCTGAACGCAGTAGGGATCCACGTCCTTTAGGGCGTGGAGGATGTCAATTTCCACCTTATTTAGATTTCAAAAAATATCTACTTATTCAACTAATTCTAAACCAGCCAGTTTACGCCAATAACCATTACAATCATGATGATGGATGGTGTTAATAGGGTGTGCGCCTTGTTCATTTTGGCGAAATTGTTTTAAGATAGTAAAAACTTCATCAGACTGCGGTGAAAGACGGACGATATCGACTAAACCTGCCATTGAAGTTAAATCATTACCTAAATTGTAACAGTAGCCACTTTGCGTTTGAATACCATTTAAAACAAACACCTGTTGGTTTTCTTGTGATAATACCTGACGGCCTTGTGGGTATTTTTGACAGCAGGTTTCACAATCATCTTTAGCACGATTTTCCGAGCGAGCAGTAAAACAACGCGCTGAATAAGCCAAAGGAAGATGACCATAAGCGAATACTTCTACTTCAAATTTATCTCTAATCGCTAATTCTTCACATTGAATTAAAAGATTATTTAACCACTCACGAGACAGTTCAACCGGCATACACCAACGTATCATGCCTTGTTTCTGTAATAAACGTAGTGCATAAGCGTTATAGCAGTTTAATCCATGGCCTGCTACAAAAGGTAAATGACGCTCATAAAGCATATTGATCACACCAAAATCATGAGCCTCAACTAAAAATTCACCGTTATCCACCAGCTTTGCTATCTCTTTTAGCTCAGAAGGCGCTTGTAGTAGTGCTAAGGTAGAAAGGATCACTTGTTTACCACTTTTAGCCACTTCTTTGGCCAGATTAATCCAATCTTGTGGTTTAGTCTCACGGCGCTTACTACAGACGGTTTCGCCTAAGTAGATAATATCAGCATCGCTCTGTTTTGCTTGCTGATAAAATGTCTCAAGTGTTTCTTTTTGCCAATAATAAAGTACAGAGCCTAATGCGTATTTCATATTATTATCCCTTATTATTGCCATTTCCGGTGGTAAGCACCTAATGTTGTTTGTGTTCCTTCAGATATTTTTCCTAATGCACTCATCCAACGCGGTTGGGTTTTAAAACCTTGAGGATCTTTTTTACATTGGTCAATAGCTGCACGCCATACTCTTGCAACTTCAGTAACATACGCGGGGCTACGTTGGCGACCTTCAATTTTGACAGAGGCAATATTCATAGCCATAAGTTCAGGTAGTAGCGCTAGCGTATTTAAGCTGGTTGGCTCTTCTAAGGCGTGATAGCAGTGTTTATCAACAAAATAACGTCCTTTACATAAAGTAGGATACCCTGCATTTTCATCAGGAGCATAACGGTCTATTAAGACATCATTGAGGCGAGATTCCATACCTTGTGGTGTTTGCTGCCAACGGACAAAACGAGCTGGGGAACAGGCTCCGACAGTGTTAGGCGATTCACCAGTTAGATAAGAGGAAAGATAACAGCGTCCTTCAGCCATGATGCACAAACTACCAAAGGCAAAGACTTCTAAAGGAACAGGACTACTTTGAGCCAATTGTTTGACTTGATGAATAGAAAGAACGCGTGGTAGTACAATACGTGCAACATCAAAATTGCGTTGATAAAATGCGATTGCCTGAGTATTAGTGGCCGACGCCTGTACCGATACATGACGCTCTATCTGTGGATAGCGTTCAGCTGCGTATTCTAGCATAGCAATATCGGCCAAAATTAATGCATCGGCACCTAAATGAGCCGCCATATCAATGGCTTTTTGCCAACGTTCAAATCCATCAGGATGAGCAAAAGTATTAATGGCAATATGCAGTTTTCGCTGGTGGCGATGTACGTAATTGACGGCTTCTTGCAATTTCTTTTCTGTGAAGTTTAAGCCAGCAAAATGGCGAGCATTGGTGTCATCTTTTAAGCCGATATAAACGGCATCTGCACCATTATCAACAGCGGCTTTTAATGCGGGTAAGTTACCTGCTGGGCACAACAATTCCATCTTCACTTCCCTTTAGAGATTAAAAATGATCAGAAATTGTAATAAGCAGGATAAAAAAAGGTTTTGATTTAGGGCAGAGAATATTGAGTTTTACTTAAGTAAAATTAAATAACTCAAAATATGAACAACCGATTAACGGAATATTGATGTAGGATCGCAGAATCGCTATCTATATCTGGCACAATAGCCGCAATTAAATGTTAAGGAGTCCGAAAGTGTTTAATAAAATTCGCACCCGCCTAGTTAAAGATGGCCCTCGTTTCTTGCGTTACCCTTTGCAAATCACACCATTTGCTTTGCAACGTGATATTTTAGAACAGTTTTTAAGTTGGCAATTCCGCGAAGCATTAGCTGAGGGGGATTTACACTTCTTAGAAGATAAATGGCTAAAGGTAGAAATTAAAGATTTACATTTGCAGTGGTTTATCAGTGTTTGTGATGATAAATTAATCGTAAGCCGTTCTGAAAAAGAAGATGTAAGTTTTAGTGGTAATGCTAACGATCTTATTTTAATTGCCGCGCGTAAAGAAGATCCGGACACCTTGTTTTTCCAACGACGCTTACAAATTGAGGGCGATACAGAACTTGGGTTATATGTTAAGAACCTAATGGATGCAATTGAGTTAGACTCTATGCCATCTGTATTGCGTTTTGGTTTACTACAATTGGCTGATTTTGTGAAAAGTGGCCTTCAAGATGAAGTTGAAGACACCGCACACAGCCATGAACTGAGCTCAACTTCATGCTAATACGTGTTGAAATTCCTGTTGATATTCCTGCTATTGATGATCTTTTACGCCAATCATTTCCAACAGGCGCAGAAGCCGATTTAGTTGGTCACTTACGTGAAGAGGGATTATTAACCTTAGGTATGGTGGCAATCAATGACGAAGGCCGGATTATTGGTTATATCGGTTTTACGCCTGTAGATATTGAGGGAAAAGATTGCCAATGGGTAGGACTTGCGCCATTAGCTGTGGCGCCACAATACCGTGGTCAGGGCATCGGTCGTCAATTGATTAATGAAGGGCTTGATAGCCTTAATGAGTTTGGTTATGGCGCTGTTGTGGTATTAGGTGAGCCAACTTATTATCAAAAATCAGGTTTTATACCGGCAAAATCACAAGGCTTGCATTGCAAATGGCCGAATACAGAAGAAGCATTTCAATTTTATGCTTTAGATAATGGCAATGTTGATGATATTCACGGCTTAGTGAACTTTTCGCCGTTATTTGATGAGGTTTGATAATCGCATCTTTTCATTATGCTAAATACTGTGCAACGTCTGAAGGCTGATCAATGATCAGCTTTTCTTTTTGTATTTTTTTTAACTGTTTTAAACGATATTCAAGTTGAGACGCTTGTTGCCTATCGCCAACTTGGCAATAAAACTCCAATGATAATGGGCCTTTCCCTCTTAGTGCTTTCGCGCCAGTTCCATTTTGATGCTGATTAAATCGTCGCTCAACATCCGTTGTTATTCCGGTATAAAGAGAGCCAAGACGATTTCTGACAATATAGATTGACCATTGAGTATCAGCCATCTTTTTTCCTTTTTGTGCTACTTATGATTTTAATAAACAAAATTTCTTAATTTCTAACGGTAGTTATTAACAAACAACTAAGTTTCAAATCTTGTAATTATATCAACACGTTGTGAAAAATTTATGACGTAAAAAACGTTTTTCTAAAAAAATACATTCAATTATTTTGAAAAAGAACAGCAATAATTGCTAATTTTAAAGTTAAATTAAAATGCATAATATGATCCACATCACAGAGACACACTCCGCGATAGATAACAAATTTAGAATTTAATTGGAGTTCATCATGAAAAAATCTACATTAATCGCTGCAACATTAGCTTTAAGTGCTATTTCATTCGGTTCAATCGCTGCTGACAGCGTAGCAACTAGCCATACCTCTACTGGTGAGTATATCACAATTACAGGTAACGATACTTTAGATGGCTTAACAACTAAAATTGCACAAATCGCAAAAGATGAAGGCGCAACTGGTTATAAAGTTATCGGTGCTACAGGTGACGATTATCTGACTGTAAATGCGGAAATTTATCGTTAATTTATAATTATTCTCGATAAGTTACCTGCACAAAGAGACACGCGGTAAGACGCTTGTTTTGGTGATATAATTATCACCTAAACAGCGTCTCTTTTAGTTTCTATGCAGGTAAATTATGTCTACGCCAGACTCGATCAAAATAATTAAACAATATATAGCCAGTCACCATGTGTTTACCTTATGTACAACTCGTGCATTAGGGGATATTTGGTGCGCGAATTGTTTCTATTGGTTCGATGAAAGCAACATGCGACTTGTTTTTCTCTCAGAAAAACATACACGACACGCACAAATGATGCAGGAAAATTTATTTGTTGCGGGCAGTATTAGTACTCAAGAGGTTTCTGTCGCCAATCTGCAAGGCGTTCAATTCACCGGTACAGTGTCTTTATTAACCGCTAATGACGACATCAGAGCAAGAAAACAGTATTGCTTACGTTTCCCTGTGGCGCTAGCCGCCATCCATGTGCCTTTATGGCAATTACAATTGCAAGAAATTAAAATGGTGAATAATCAGCTAGGCTTTGGTACTAAGCTCTTTTGGCAACGTCACTAAGTTACTGCTTATTGCCAAAAGTAGTAATTTTTTTGCTCCCAACCTTTTAAAGACATACATGAGGTATAGAATGTTTTTCTATCTTCTTGATTAATATCTGCTACATAGCTTTCTGTCATCGGAACACGTTCTGTATAGGTCTTTTTATCCCCACAACGCTCTTTGTCGTCTTTACGGCAGGTTTTTTCTACATCACGATAAACGGTGTGTTGTAGTACCTCTTTACGAATAGGGTAACGTGTATTCGCATCCAAATCACAAATTAACTTTGCTTCTTGTAATGTGTAATCGGGTACCCCTTTAGGCTCCCATTTACTACTACACCCAGTTATTAAAACGATTGAAATTAAAGGTAAAAAAACAAATTTCATATTAAATATTGTCATAAAAAGAAAAATTAAGAATACTAATCATAAAACAAAACTAATCACTTTGACTATTGTTTTTGAAAATGATTCGCATTTGATAACGGGGGTGACTAAATAGGAGCGCTTTATAATAGTGAAGTGATCCCCAGTAGTGAAGTGATTTATCACTGGGGATCATGGGATATTACTCAAATAATGAAAGATTTTTTTCTATCTCTGCATCTATTTCAGTATGTTGGAGATGTTTAACACCAAGTTTCTTTTTCAATTCACTGCCTAGCTTCACGAGTTGATCTCGATTGGCTTTCGATTGCTTTTTACCCCATTTTTTTAAATGGTAGTTCAGTTCATGATCTTCAGAAAAGCTTACATATTTATTATCACTTAAAGGCATATATCCTCCAGTTAATTCAATGTGTATTACTTCAATTTATGGATCACCTGATTACTACTACCGCGCCACAGTAATGCGGGATCATAAAGTTCTTGTACGAACTTGCCGTCAATCAGTACGTTAATATAGCTAACGACTTCTTGTTGCTCTGGGGTTAAGTCAGCCAATAAATAGCCTGTCCAAACCCAAATATCTTTCTCAGGGCATTGCGTTTTAACACGTTTTACCAATTTTAATATAGCAGAAAGATTTTGGGGGTGCAGGGGATCACCACCGGAAAGTGATAGTCCTTGTCGTTTAATACGAGTGTCTTGTAAATCAGCAATGATCTGATCTTCCACTTCTTGGGTAAACGGCTTGCCAGATGTTAGTGACCAAGTTGATTTATTATAGCAACCACGACATTGGTGTACGCACCCTGCAACAAACAGGGTGCAACGTGTTCCTGGGCCATTGACAACATCAACAGGGTAATATTGATGGTAATTCACAGTATTAACCTAACTGACCATTAGCCAGATGTTTAACTCGACGTTTAACTTCTTCTTGTTTACCGGCATTAAATGGACGCGAATCAGGACTGCCTAAATAGCCACATACACGGCGTATCACCGACACTCTTGCAGGGTTGTGATTACCGCATCGAGGGCAGGTAAAACCTTTACTGGTACAAGAAAATTCGCCGGTATAACCACAGTCATAACATTCATCAATAGGGGTGTTTGTGCCGTAGTAAGGGACACGGGTGTAGCTATAATCCCAAACGTCTTCTAATGCTTTTAGGTTATGTTGTAAGTTTGGATATTCGCCATAGCATATGAAACCACCATTGGCTAATGGCGGGTAAGGGGCTTCAAAATCCAACTTATCATATGGATTGACTTTTTTCTCTACATCTAAGTGGAAACTGTTGGTGTAATAACCTTTATCAGTCACCCCCGGTATAATACCGAATTCCGCTGCATCTAAACGGCAAAAACGGTCACATAAGTTTTCACTAGGTGTACTGTAAAGACTAAAACCATAGCCTGTTTCTGCTTTCCATTGATCTGTCGCTTCACGTAAACGCTGAATAATTGCTATTGCTTTAGCTCTCAATGTTTCATCATCAAAGACGTGTTTTTGCGTACCAAATAAGGCATTAATCGTTTCATGAACACCGATATAACCTAATGAAATGGAGGCCCGGCCATGTTTAAAAATTTCAGCAACACTGTCATCCGCTTTTAAACGTACGCCACAAGCACCTTCCATATAAAGAATAGGGGCAACACGTGCTTTGACGTTTTCTAAACGAGCAATTCGGGTCATTAAGGCTTTTTTAGCCAATTCAAGACGTTTATCAAGCAGCGACCAGAATGCGGCTTCATCACCTTTGGCCTCAATGGCAATACGTGGTAAGTTTAAACTGATCACCCCTAGATTATTGCGCCCTTCGTGGAGCATCTCGCCATTTTCTTCATAGACGCCTAAGAAGCTACGACAACCCATTGGGGTTTTAAACGAGCCGGTTACTTTTACCACTTGATCGTAATTTAAAATATCAGGGTACATCCGCTTGCTTGCACATTCTAAAGCAAGTTGTTTAATGTCGTAGTTAGGATCACCAAATTTATGGTTTAAGCCATCTTTAATAGCAAAAACCAGTTTGGGGAAAACCGCCGTTTTGCGGTTTTTACCTAAACCCGCCATGCGATTTTCAAGGATTGAGCGTTGAATTAAACGTGCTTCTTTTGATGTGCCTAGGCCAAAGCCAAAGGTCACAAAAGGCGTTTGACCATTAGCCGTATGTAGAGTGTTAACTTCATATTCTAAAGATTGAAAAGCGTCATAACACTCTTTTTCTGTACGTGCGTTGGCGTAAGCTTCTTTATCCGCTATTTGCCATTCTTGCGCCACTTTATAGTGTTTGTCGTAACTGGCTTTGACAAAAGGTGCAAGGACTTCATCAATACGGTTGATTGTCGTGCCACCATAAATATGACTAGCGACTTGAGCAATGATCTGTGCAGTCACCGCAGTGGCTGTTGAAATGGATTTTGGCTGTTCTATTTCTGCATTACCCATCTTGAAACCGTTGGTTAACATACCATTGAGATCAATCAGCATGCAGTTAAACATAGGGAAAAAGGGTGAGTAATCGAGATCATGATAATGAATTTCACCGCGCTCATGAGCGAGTACCACATCTCTTGGCAGGATATGTAATTTTGCGTAATGTTTAGCCACAATTCCCGCAAGTAAATCGCGTTGGGTTGGGATAACTTTACTGTCTTTATTCGCATTCTCGTGCAAGATAGAGACATCACTCTGTTCGATAAGACCGCGGATTTCCTGAGTTAATCGTCCTCGTTGCTCACGAGCAACATCTCGGTCATGACGGTATTCAATATAAGCTCTGGCAATATCTTTGTGCTCGCCAGCCATCAGCTGATTTTCAACGGCGTCTTGGATCTCACGGATATCGACATTCGAACGTCCTGCGAGAGATTGTGAAACAGATTGAGCGACAAACTCACAATAATCATCATCAGTGATCTGACAAGCTTCGGCTGCTCTTTTGATAGCATCGCTGATGCGGGTTTGGTCAAAAGAGACTTTACATCCGTCTCGTTTTATCACTATGGTTTTCACAATCTGGCTCCTTAACTATTTATCCACAGGCTCTAATCCCATAAAAACAGGTGATGGCGTAGCATTGAGACTAATTGTGGATAAGGTGTGTATAATTACTATATGTTGTATCTGTGTGTTTATTAAAGCACAATATATAGTAATTGGAAGCGAAATAATCTTGAGTAAAACTGATCTAAATCAAGGTATTTTTGCTACATCAGGCTTGGAGAGGGCTTGGCTGAATTGTAAATCTGAGATAAAAATGGCAGTAATAAATGATTGCTCATTTATTGAGAATATAAAAAAAGCAAAGTGCTCATAAAGAGTACTTTGCTTCTTTGATATGACAGGTAGAAAAATAAATTAGCGGATCGCGATAACTTCGATTTCTACTTTGGCATCTTTCGGTAAACGAGCAACTTCAACACAAGAGCGTGCTGGGAATGCTGCATTATGCTCTTTAAAGAAAGCTTCATAAGCTGCATTAATAGTACCGAAATCATTTAAATCTTTTACGAAAACAGTCGTTTTAATGATATTAGCAACGGTTAGACCTGCTTTTTCAATAATTGCTTTGACGTTTTCTAAAGATTGACGTGCTTGCTCTGCCGCATTGTCAGACACAAACTCACCCGTAGCAGGATCAACAGGTAATTGGCCTGATGTGATCACTAAATTACCTAAATCAACACCTTGTACATAAGGGCCGATTGCTGCAGGGGCTTTTTCGGTATTAATTTCGTAAGACATGTAGAACTCCTGTTTTTATAAGATTCATGCTAACGCTTGATTAGCTCAGCGCTATTATAGCCAGCGCAGAAGACGAGCAATATGATAGATATCAGGCTTTATCATAAAGTCTATAGGTATAAAAAGAAAATAATCCTAACGCTTTCTCGCCTTTTTATACGATATTTAGCCCATCTAAATCCCCCATTTATAGCAATTTTTTTTCTAAGATAGTGCTTATTAGCTATTTCTATTTTTTCATAAAAAGGGATCAACGCGATTGAGAGGGGATTATTCTATTTTTAGGGTAGGTGTTTACTATCTGCCCTATCAAGCAGGGCAGATAGCCAATAAGAAATCAACGAATAACGGCGTGGCGCTCAAATTCTTTTTCGCAATATTTGCAGGTTAATACCACGTCAGACGCGAATTTTTTTACGCGAAAGCTACTTTGTACCGGCTCATTATGGCTAATACAGTTGCTATTAGGGCAGGGTACAACATCTTCGAGTAATTCAGGTAAACTTAGTGCCATTTTATTGACGACTTGGTAGTCATCAATAATATTAACCGTCGCTTGAGGGGCATACATTGCTAAGCGATTTGCCTGCTCTGCGGTTAAAAAGACATTTTCAATTTTGATTAAATCTTTTTTACCTAGGTTTTCAGAAGGAAGATTAAAACCTACCGTTATTCTTTCGTCTGTTTCGGTTAAACGAAATAGAGATAGGATCTTAAAGCCCACCTGCGCCGGAATATGATCAATAACAGTCCCACGTTTGATAGCTTCAACTTTTAGTTTGTGATCATGAGTCATGGTGTGCTCCTTATTAAAGAACTAAGTTTTTATTCAGAACTAAGGCAAGTAGTGCCTGACGCGCGTAAATACCATTACCTGCTTGTTGGAAATAGTAAGCATAAGGGGTGTTATCAACATCGGTGGTAATTTCATCGATACGTGGCAGGGGGTGTAATATCTTAAGATTATCTTTTACATTCACCAGATCAGCACTGGTTAAGATAAATTGGGCTTTGACATTGGCATATTCAGAAGGATCAAGGCGCTCTTTTTGTACCCGAGTCATATACAGGATATCCAGCTCTGACATCACTTCATCTACAGTTTCATGCTGACTATATTCAACACCATGCTCTTCGAGTAAATGCAAGATATGCTCTGGCATGGCCAGCACTTTTGGGGCAATAAAATAGAGGTGATTTCCTGTAAATTTGGCTAATGCTTGGGCTAGTGAGTGTACTGTGCGACCATATTTTAAATCACCTACCATCGCTATATTGAGGTTATCTAATCGGCCTTGTGTTTCTTTAATGGTAAACAAGTCTAGTAACGTTTGGCTTGGGTGTTGGTTGGCACCGTCCCCAGCATTAATAACGGGGATATCCCCAGCAAATTCAGAGGCCAAACGTGCCGCACCTTCTTGAGGATGACGAATAACAATGGCATCAGCATAAGTACGTAGTACGGAAATAGTATCAGCTAAGGTTTCCCCTTTTTTACCTAAAGAGGTGTTACTACCATCTGCAAAGCCAACCACAGACGCCCCTAAACGATGGATTGCTGTTTCAAAAGATAAGCGAGTGCGGGTGGAGGCTTCAAAAAAACAACTGGCAATCACTTTGTCTTTTAATAATTGGCTATTGGGGTGCTGTTTTAATTTGTCAGCAACATGGAGAACAGACTCCAGATCGTCTCGGTTCAGATCATTGATGGAGATAATATGCTTATGATAGAGCGGATTAGTCATTAGAGTTCTCCTTTGATGATACGATAAATGGTGCGATATGTGTTTTTCTACAGACCAAAAAAAACCCCTCAATGAGAGGGGTTTTAAAAAATAGCTTTTTGGAAAAAAGAGAGCGCTTACGACCGGTTAGGGTACGTAATGTGACAACAAATTGGCATTGGCGCTGTTTCATCTTTCCTCCTGACAAATTGTGGCGCATTATACGCATCTTAATCTTACACGCAAGCGTTTGCTTTTAATTTTTTGCAAAAAAATTTTTTTAATTTAAAAATCAATTAGCTTAAAGAAAAGGCAAAAAAGCACCCTTTGTTTAATCATTAAAAAACGGTGCTTTTGCATGAATATGTATTTTTAAAAAGGATTTGCTAAGGTCGCCACCATAACCGCTTTAATCGTGTGTAGACGATTTTCTGCTTCATCAAATACAATACTGTGTTTTGATTCAAAAACCTCGTTAGTGACTTCAAAACCACCATATAAGCCAAATTCTTCCGCTAATGCTTGCCCCATTGTTGTCTCTTCATCATGAAAAGCCGGTAAACAATGCAGGAATTTAACGTCTGGATTACCCGTTAGTTTGATTACATCCATATTAACCTGATAAGGTTTGAGTAACGTAATACGCTCTTTCCAAACTTCTTTTGGCTCTCCCATAGATACCCACACATCCGTGTAGAGAAAATCGGCGTTTTTAACGCCTTCTGCGACATTTTCAGTTAAGGTAATTTTCCCCCCATTTTGCTGAGCGATATTTTGGCATTCAGCAACTAATTCTGCTTGTGGCCAACACGCTTTTGGTGCAACTAGGCGTAAATCCATTCCTGTTAAGGCAGCCGCTTCGAGTAGGGTATTGCCCATATTGTTACGAGCATCACCAAGATAAGCAAAAATGGTTTCTGATAATGGTTTTGTTTGGTGTTCAGTAATAGTGAGCAAATCCGCTAATAATTGTGTGGGGTGAAACTCATCGGTTAATCCATTCCAAACCGGTACATCAGCATATTTTGCCAGCATTTCTACTGTTTTTTGGCCATAACCACGATATTGAATACCATCATACATACGTCCTAACACGCGAGCGGTATCTTTTATCGATTCTTTATGACCGATTTGGCTTCCTCCGCCGAGATAGGTCACATTCGCACCTTGATCAAAGGCGGCCACTTCAAAGGCACAACGGGTACGGGTGGAATCTTTTTCAAAAATCAGCGCAATATTTTTTCCTGTGAGATACTGCTGTTCATGGCCTGATTTTTTTGCTTGTTTAAGTTCTAATGATAAAGCCAGTAATTGTTGTATTTCTGCTGATGAGAAGTCGAGTAAACGTAAAAATGATCTTTGGTAGAAAGGGTTCATAGATAAGCATCCTATAATTGAATTTATATTCAATTTAATACAATAAATATTCATCATCAACCCTTAAACGTCACTTTTGAATGAAAAACTCTGCGATATGAGCCTTATTTAACTATGGAGTGTTTATTCCCCCTGTGGGAGAATAACCAAGATATCTTTCAGACTATTGCGGAGCGGAATTATGGCGGACAGCAAAGAGCTAGCAGAACAACGTGAAGAAACACGTCTTATTATTGAAGAATTACTCGAAGATGGCAGTGATCCCGATGCACTGTACGCAATTGAACACCACATTTCATGTGAAAATTTTGAAACGTTAGAAAAAGCGGCTGTTGAAGTTTTTAAATTAGGTTATGAAGTCACCGAGCCTGAAGAAATTGAAATTGAATCAGGTGAGATCTTAGTCTGCTTTGATGCGGTTAGTGAAAGTGGTCTAAATGCTGAACTGATTGATGCGCAAGTAGAACAGTTAATGAATTTAGCGGAAAAAATGGGTGTCTATTACGACGGCTGGGGAACTTATTTTGAAGATCCCGACGCTGAGTACGATGACGAAGATGGCGAAAATGAAGATGACGAAAGCGAGTCTGATAAGTCATCACGCCTGCACTAATTGTTGGCGCTATATGTTGTCCCAATGTACCAGTCTTTAGGTGCAAAAAAGAACACCCGCCACAAATTCTTTTTGTGACGGGTATTTTTTAAATGGCTAATCCATCATACCAAACTTACCATTGTCATAGTCATCAAAAGCTTGTAATAACTCTTGTTGTGTATTCATGACAAAAGGCCCTTGTCCTACTACTGGCTCATTAATGGGCTCACCCGTTAATATTAATACGATAGCGTCTCCCATGGATCCTAATGTTAGGGTATCACCGTGGGTATCTAATATTGCGATTTCATGTTGACGTACAATATCACTGTTATTGAGATGTATCGCACCTTTAACGACAAATACCATCGCATTATGTCCCTCAGGGATAGCATAGTGTGAAGTACCCGCATGATTTAAGCGCACATCCCACAGGTTTAAAGGGGAATAGGTCATAGCAATACCAGATGTATTTGCATAGTCACCGGCAATGACTCGGACATAGCCCTGTGCATTAGGTAATTGCACATGAGGAATATCTTGCGCTTTTAGTGCTTGATAACGGGGTTGTGCCATTTTATACGCGCTTGGCAAATTAACCCACAGTTGTACGACTTCAAGCATACCTCCCTCTTTCGTCATTTTTTCAGAGTGATATTCTTTATGTAAAATACCTGAAGCGGCTGTCATCCACTGCACATCACCTTCAGCAATTGTACCGGCATGACCGGTAGAATCATGGTGAGATACTTCGCCTTGATAAGCTATAGTGACCGTTTCGAATCCACGGTGGGGATGAGTCCCAACACCACGCGCATTAGTAACAGGCTTAAATAATGTAGGCTCAGCATAATCCATTAATAAGAATGGGCTATATTGCTCTGCATTCTCTTTATAAGAGAATACTGTGCTCATAGAAAAGCCATTACCAACCCAATGTGGATTAGGTGCTGAATAAATTTGTTTTACCTGTCTCATTGTCATGATGTTTCTCCTGATTAAGGAAAGAAACCGCAATAACCCAGACACAGAAGGAGGTAATACAGGTTATCGCGATTTCTTAATGAGTACGATCATAAATTGTTCGCTCTATAAACAAAATAGGGGGAATTTGTTGATGGTATTCAAAAAAAATGAATGATCTTTTTAAGGTAAAAAAGTCAGGGATGATAAGTAGAAAAGCCTAACAGTAAAAATGATTTTAAAATTATTATTAATTATTTTCCAAAATAAAAACCACATTCTGCTTTATAAAAATAACTCAGAATGTAGTTTATTCATAAAACTATATATTATTTATTAGTATCGCCGCAACCGCCGATAATTTTAGAGATAGATACTGCTGGGTGTAATAAATAGTCGTAGTTACAATCTTTTTCTTTGTTGTAAACACTACCAGTACAACCAGTCATTACGGTAACAAAAGAAGCAATAAGTGCAATTTTGACAAAGTTTTTCATAAGAAATTCCTTTTTAATTTTAGAATGTTAAAAGCCACAGCATGACTTTCTGTGCATAAAGATATTAAATTATCTATAAATAGCAATATAAAAAAATAGGAATTTTAAAATAGAACAGAAACTAAAAAATATTTTATTTAAGATGTGAAATATGATTATCTAGAGTAAAATGAGAAATAAATTAAACTTGTGTTTTTTTATTAAATTTAAGATAAATATTTAATGTGAAATAGATTGCTAATAATTTAAATATAGATTAATCATTAAAAATAGCTGTAAAATATCGCTCTTTTATACCATTAAGATAAATTCATTTTATATTGATAAGTGCTATTGTGAGATAACAAAAAACCCGCATTAAATATGCGGGCGTTTATATCTATACAGCATGTAGATACATGGTTATAAGAAATATCAAAGTGATTTCAGCATACGAATTTCACAGTCGCTGTGGCCTGTATTACCTAATGCTTTATCAATAAACTCAAAGCCTAATTTTTCATATAGACCAATTGCTGCTTTTAAAATATCAGTAGTTTCTAAGTAGCAGCGACTAAAGCCTTGTTGCTTACCAAATTCAAGAGATTGCTGAACAATTTTTTTCGCAATTCCTTTTCCTCGTAACTTAGAAGAGAGATACATTTTCTGTAATTCACAAGTCTCCCCATCGCCACCTGCAAGAGGTGCGACACCACCACCACCAACAATTTCGCCATCCATTTCTACCACCCAGTAAGCGCTGCGAGGTTGATGATAAACTTCGAATAAGGTATCTAAAATCGGATCAGCTACTGCAAATCCTTTATCCGCTGTTAAGCCATGCTCGGCGGAAACTTCTCGAATAACGCGTGCAATGCCGGCGTTATCTCTTTTTTCAATGGCTCTGATAATAATATTTTGTGTTGCATTAGGGTTTGCAGTCATAGTTGCACTCATCGTTTTACTTATTAGTAGAATATTTTTTGATAATGTATTGAGAGAGCACCGGAAAGGAACTTCTTCATTGAAAGTAGCACTGAGGGCCACTGAAAACATCTTAATTGATTAAATAGGATTGTAAACTGTTATGCCTGTTTATTTATATGATTAGGGTATTTGTTGGTAGAGATATATTTCAAATATCTATTTCATTAGAGTGAGAATAATAGAGAAAAGGCATTATATAGCGCTATTTCACTGCAAAACGAGTCACAATATAGTGAAAAAATGTTTTATTTTTAGGTTTAGTGATAAACCTATTATCTTAAGTAGTAACGATATTAGATGTTAAAAATAAACTAAAACCCGCAATCAATACGGGTTTTAGTATTAATGGTGCAATAACTTATAACGCAGCAATAGAGACTTTTTGGGCAATCAGCTTCTCTTTAGCATTTAAACAAGATGCTAAACGCTCACGCTCTTTGGCGACAACAGCCTCAGGTGCGCGATTAACAAAGCCTTCGTTTGATAATTTGCTGTCTAATGTAGTGATATCTTTCTCTACTTTTTCAAGCTCTTTATCTAAACGGGCAAGCTCTGCATCTTTATCAATAAAGCCGGCCATTGGGATCAACAGCTCTGCACCGCTCACCAGTTTAGTTACCGATAATGGTGCTTCTTCACCTTCCGCTAATGGGCGAATATCCGCTAAGCGACCCATTGCTTTTAAGAAACCAATGTTATCACTGACGCGACGTTTAGCCGTTTCATCCGCACCACGTAAAATAACATCCAGTGGTTTACCTGGCGCAATATTCATTTCTGCACGGATATTACGAACTGCGACGATAACCTCTTTGATCCATTCCAGATCGTTAAGTGCTTGCTCGTCGACTAATGACGCATCAAATTCAGGGAAAGCTTGGAGCATGATGGTTTCGCCTTCAATGCCTTTCACCTCTTTAACGCGTTGCCAGATAGTTTCTGTAATAAATGGAATAATTGGATGAGCAAGACGTAACAGACCCTCTAATACTTCAATCAAGGTATGACGAGCAGCACGTTTTTGAGCATCATTACCTTTATGAACCGCCGGTTTTGATAACTCAAGATACCAGTCACAGAATTGGTTCCAAGTGAATTCGTATAAAATACCGGCAGCAATATCAAAGCGATAATTATCTAACGCTTCACGATAGGCTTTTATGGTGTTATTGAATTCAGCTAAGATCCAGCGATCAGCCAATGAGAATGTCATCTCACCACCGTGATAGCCACAGTCTTGATCTTCTGTATTCATCAGTACAAAACGACTGGCATTCCATAATTTGTTACAGAAATTACGGTAACCTGACAGACGTTTCATATCCCAGTTAATATCACGCCCTGTAGAAGCTAACGCCGCTAAAGTAAAGCGCAGAGCATCAGTACCATGTGCTTCAATACCTTCTGGGAACTCTTTTTTGGTGCGTTTAGCAATACGCTCAGCCATTTGTGGCTGCATCATATTACCAGTGCGTTTTTCTAACAGTTTATCTAATGTGATACCGTCAATCATATCTAAAGGATCAAGTACGTTACCTTTAGATTTTGACATTTTCTGACCTTCTTCATCACGGATAAGGCCTGTCATATAAACGGTTTTAAATGGAACCTGTGGTTTACCTTCATCATCTTTAATAAAGTGCATGGTCATCATGATCATGCGGGCAATCCAGAAGAAGATAATATCGAAACCGCTCACTAATACATTCGTTGGATGGAATGTTTTCAGTGCTTCGGTGTTTTCTGGCCAGCCTAAGGTTGAGAATGTCCACAGTGCAGAAGAGAACCACGTATCGAGTACGTCTTCATCTTGGCGTAATGCTACATCGGCAGCAATGTTATTTTCACGACGCACTTCTTCTTCGTCACGACCGACATAAACATTACCTTCGTTATCATACCAAGCCGGGATACGATGACCCCACCACAGTTGACGAGAAATACACCAATCTTGAATATCATTCATCCAAGAGAAGTACATGTTTTCGTACTGTTTAGGTACAAATTGAATATCACCATTTTTAACCGCTTCTACCGCAGGTTTCGCTAAAGGTGCTGCACGGACATACCATTGGTCAGTTAATAAAGGTTCAATAACCACACCACCACGATCACCGTAAGGTACCGTTAAATCGTGAGGTTTGATCTCTTCTAATAATCCTAAACGTTCAAATTCAGCAACAATAGCTTTACGTGCTGCAAAACGTTCCATACCTTGGTAGGCTTCTGGGATCTCTGTGCTATATACATCAGATTCAACACCGTTAGTGTCTAATACTTCTGCGCTAACACGAATGTTGCCATCAAAATCCATGATATTAATCATTGGTAGTTGATGGCGACGACCTACTTCATAGTCATTAAAGTCATGGGCAGGGGTGATTTTTACACAACCGGTGCCTTTTTCCATATCCGCGTGTTCATCCGCTAAAATAGGAATACGACGGTTCATTAAAGGTAGAATAACCTCTTTACCAATCAGATCTTTATAACGTGGATCTTCTGGGTTAACCGCAACGCCAGTATCACCTAACAGTGTTTCAGGACGAGTCGTGGCAACAATCAGATAATCTTTACCCTCTGCCGTTTTAACGCCATCAGCTAATGGATAACGCAGATGCCACATTGAGCCTTTTACTTCGCGGTTTTCAACTTCGAGATCGGAAATGGCTGTGTGTAATTTAGGATCCCAGTTAACAAGACGTTTGCCACGATAGATAAGATCTTCTTTGTGTAAACGAACGAAGGCTTCTTTTACTGCTTTAGATAAACCTTCATCCATGGTAAAGCGTTCGCGATCCCAATCTACGGAGTTGCCTAAACGGCGCATTTGGTTGGAGATATTACCGCCGGATTCTGCTTTCCACTCCCAAATTTTATCGATGAAAGCATCACGGCCATAATCATGGCGGTTTTTACCTTCTTCAGCAGCAATCTTACGCTCAACAACCATCTGTGTTGCGATACCTGCATGGTCAGTACCCGCTTGCCACAAGGTATTTTTACCCTGCATACGTTGATAGCGGATCATGGTGTCCATGATGGTTTGTTGGAAAGCATGACCCATGTGCAGGCTACCTGTCACATTAGGTGGTGGGATCACAATACAAAAGCTTTCTTTGGATGTATCACCATTGGCTTTAAAGTAGCCATTTTTTTCCCAATGTTGATACAGAGGTTGTTCAATCTCTGTCGGATTATAAGTTGTATCGAGCGATGGCTCTTTCGGTGCGGATTTATTTTCCATATTCTTTACGTATTCAATAGGTTGGCGGCGTAGCCATTGTCAAAGTAAAGCCGACGCTACGATAAATTTTATATCGTTCTCGCGCCAACTGTTTTAATTGTTCATCGATAGGTACGAAGTCTATCACTTCATGGAAAGCTGTGGCAAAGTCTGCAAATTGTGACTGCAAATTAATTAGGAGATCACGCGGGGCATTACCCCGTTTGCCCGGCCAACATAATTCAACAGGCGCACCATAACGAGGCCCTTCACCTGCTAGGTTATGAGGCACAAATTGATGTGGCTCTCTTGCCCATAGAGCTTCATCCAACAATTCAGCTTGTGGCTGTGAATCACAGACGAGCAAAACCCGTTTGCCTAAACGCCAATGTTCTGCGGCAAGTTGACAAGCAAGCCACTCATGGGCCTGTAAATCTTGATGTATTGATGGATGTTCCATTAAATAAAACGTGGCGTTTTTCATGATATCCCGATAATAGAAGGGTATTGCATTGCAATACCCTTCTATGAGTCTGCTCTATTTACCTTAATAATTATGCGGTATTACTCGTCGCTATTCAAACCTGCGCGGTTTAATAAGAACTGCGACAGTAAAGATACTGGGCGACCCGTAGCACCTTTCGCTTTACCAGAGCGCCATGCCGTACCTGCGATATCTAAATGTGCCCAGTTATATTTGCTTGCAAAGCGCGCTAAGAAACAACCTGCAGTAATGGCTCCCCCTAAACGTCCACCCGTATTGGCAAGATCGGCAAAATTAGATTCAATTTGCTCATAGAACTCTTCGCCTAAAGGTAAGCGCCATGCGCGATCGCCCGCTTGCTCTGAAGCATTCATTAATTCATGGGCTAATGGGTTATGGTTAGACATTAATCCACTATAATGATGACCTAATGCCACCATACAAGCCCCTGTTAATGTGGCGATATCAATAACTAACTCAGGCTCAAAGCGCTCAACGTAGGTTAATGTATCACACAGCACTAAGCGACCTTCAGCATCCGTATTTAATACCTCAACAGTCTGGCCTGACATAGTAGTAAGAATATCACCAGGACGATAGGCTTTACCACCCGGCATATTTTCACAGCCAGCCAATACACCGATGACATTAATAGGTAGTTGTAACTCAGCAACGACGCGCATCACACCATATACTGTTGCTGCACCACACATGTCGTATTTCATTTCATCCATGCCATCAGCAGGTTTAATTGAAATACCACCAGAATCAAAGGTGAGCCCTTTACCAACCAGTACGATTGGACGGGATTCAGGATCTTGATTACCTTTATATTCAATAATCGACATTAAAGATTCATTTTGTGAACCTTGACCGACCGCTAAATAGGCATTCATATTTAGCTCTTTCATCTGCTCTTCACCAATGACTCGGGTAGAGACATTCGCGGATGAGTCAGCGAGTTGGCGAGCTTGAGAGGCTAAGTATGCCGCATTACAGATATTAGGTGGCATATTAGCTAAATCTTTACAGGCTTTGATCCCTGATGCAATAGCTAAGCCGTGGGCAATAGCACGTTCACCACTTGGTAATTCACGTCGAGTAGGGACATTAAAGACCATTTTACGTAATGGACGACGTAATTCGGTTTTATTACTTTTCAGTTGATCAAAGGTATAGAGGCAGTCTTTTGCAGTCTCAACCGCTTGACGTACTTTCCAGTAATTATTACGGCCTTTAACATGTAGCTCAGTCAGAAAACAAACTGCTTCCATTGACCCTGTTTCATTGAGCGTGTTAATTGTTTTCTGAATAATTTGTTTGTACTGACGTTCATCCAATTCACGCTCTTTACCACAACCAATCAGCAAAACGCGCTCAGAGAGAACATTTGGCACATGGTGCAGCAGCAATGACTGGCCGACTTTACCTTCCAGTTCACCACGGCGTAATAAGGCGCTGATGTAACCATCGCTGATTTTATCAAGTTGCTCCGCTATCGGAGATAAACGACGAGGCTCAAACACCCCCACGATAATACAAGCGCTGCGTTGTTTCTCTGGGCTGCCGCTTTTTACATTAAACTCCATGCGTTCTCCTGAATATTAAAGACAAAAACGGAAAGTATCGTTTAGAATAGTGATCCGCATTAATCTACCCCATAGAAAGTTTACTTTTTATGTTAAGCTAAATGCATTAATTGAACACAACTAATTTAGCTAA
This sequence comes from Proteus sp. G2609, assembly GCF_963896135.1. Classification (NCBI taxonomy): domain Bacteria; kingdom Pseudomonadati; phylum Pseudomonadota; class Gammaproteobacteria; order Enterobacterales; family Morganellaceae; genus Proteus; species Proteus sp. G2609. Next base: position 20,305 of record NZ_CAWQNB010000002.1, read on the forward strand.
CTTATAAGCTTGTTCTGATTGGGAACCTGTTTATAGCATGTTTTGATATCATTTGGGCTGCAAGAATGTCTAACTGAGATGCACAAATGATAGATATACAACGAAGTTAGCGATTTTCCTGCAAAAAGACAAGTTTTCACAGGCATAACTAGCGTGATTATAATTCGATATTTAGCTCGGGAAACCCTTAAAAGTCAGATAGCCATCTTATTTATCTTGATGCTTATCTTCTTTAGCCAAAAGCTGGTTGAAATTTTAGGGGCTGCTGTAGAAGGTAATATTCCTACAAACCTTGTGGTTTCTCTGCTGTGGCTGGGGATCCCCGAGATGGCACAGCTTATTCTACCATTAAGCCTTTTTCTTGGTCTTCTGATGACTTACAGCAAACTTTATGTTGAAAGTGAGATAACCGTCATGAATGCCTGTGGAATAGGTAAAAAAGCATTAGTGCAAGCAGCACTATTGTTGTCATTACTTACTAGCGTCTTGGCGGCAGGGAATGTGGTGTGGTTGATACCATGGTCGTCTGTACATCAAGAGCAAGTGCTGGAAGATGCAAAAGCCAATCCAAGCTTAGCGGCATTAATGGAAGGGCAATTTAAAATGTCCAGTGACCGTAATATGGTGCTTTATCTCGGTAGCGTAAAGGGCAACCAATTCCAAGATGTTTTCTTGGCTCAATTGCGTCCAACACAAAACCAACGCCCATCTGTTGTGGTGGCGGATAAAGGGTATACCAAAGAGCTACCAAACGGTAACCAAGTCGTGGTACTTAGCGAGGGTACGCGGTATGAAGGTACGGCGGTACTACGCGATTTTCGTATTACTGATTTTACCGATTACCAAGCGGTGATAGGCCATCGAGAGTCTACTATTAGCCGTAATCGCGTCGAACAAAAAACCATGAATGAGTTGTGGCATTCAACAGAGCCTGAGTCTATCGCTGAATTTCATTGGCGTTTAACCTTAATTTTCTCTGTGGTGATCATGGCGTTAATGGTTGTGCCGTTAAGTGAAGTCAACCCACGTCAAGGGCGAGTATTAAGTATGTTGCCGGCGATGTTACTTTATTTGGTGTTTTTCCTATTACAAAGCTCCTTGCGTTCAAGCGGTGAAAAAGGAAAAGTTGACCCACTTATTGCTATGTGGACAGTGAATGGGATTTATTTTGCTTTAGCGCTGTTATTGAATGCGTGGGATACCTTACCAATGCGCAAACTACGTGCTCGCTTTAAGAAAGGAGTTGCCTGATGTTTGGTGTATTAGATAAATATATCGGGCGTACGATTTTGCAATCGATTTTGATGACGCTATTTTTACTGGTATCACTGTCTGGCATTATCAAATTCGTCGATCAGCTGCGCAAAGTAGGGCAAGGTGATTTTACGACCTTAGATGCGGGGATTTATGCGGTTTTAAATATCCTCAAAGATGTGCAAATCTTCTTTCCGATGGCGGCCTTATTAGGGGCTTTATTAGGGTTAGGGGCATTAGCGACACGTAGTGAGCTGGTGGTGATGCAGGCATCGGGTTTTACTCGTTTGCAAATTGCCGGCTCCGTGATGAAAACCGCGATCCCATTAGTACTGTTAACGGTATTAATTGGCGAGTGGGGGGCACCGCAAGGTGAACAATATGCACGTAATTACCGTGCAGAAAAGATCATGGGTAACTCTTTAGTGTCCACTAACCGTGGAATGTGGGCTAAAGATGGTAATCAATTTATCTATATTAACCGTATTAAAAGCCAAAATGAGATGCAAGGCATTACGCTGTATAATTTCGATAATAATCGAAAACTTGAAACTGTGCGTTATGCATCCAGTGCCACTTATGATCCAGATAAAAAAGTGTGGTTACTAAAACAAGTTGAGCAATCTGATCTTACTTCGCCACAAAAAATCACGGGTAAAAAACAGGTATCTTTAGAGTGGCAGACTCGCCTAACACCTGAAAAACTGAGTGTTGTGGCATTAGATCCAGATGCCTTATCCATAAGTGGCTTATATCAATATGTAAAATACCTCAAACAGAGTGGGCAAGAATCAGCCAACTATGAGCTGAACTTCTGGAAAAAAATCTTTGCGCCTATTTCTGTTGCGGTGATGATGCTAATGGCGCTGTCATTTATTTTTGGCCCATTACGTACTGTACCTATGGGGCTGCGTGTGGTAACAGGAATAGCCTTTGGTTTTCTGTTCTATATAGTGAATGAAGTTTCAGGCCGATTAAGTTTGGTATATGGCATTCCTGCCGTAGTGGCAGCCTTAGTTCCTGGTATGCTCTTTTTAGTATTAAGTTTATGGTTATTAATGAGGCGTAATCGCTAAGTAGTATTAACGATTAACAATGCTTAAAGAAAAAGCGCCTTCAACAATCAAGGCGCTTTTTTATCTGTCTGTAAGTTGATTATTTCGTTTAAAAACTTTGTGCTAAAGAACGCACAAGGGCATTTGTACCTCGAGTCACTTCACTAAACTTGGTGCCATTAGCTTTACGGGTGATGACAACAAAAACACCGATATTTAATTCAGGAATGGTTGCCATATAGGTATTAAAACCACCGCCACCACCGGTTTTTTGGTAAATAGCAGGCACACCATTGGCAGGCGCCATATAAACCCATCCTAAGCCAATGCCATCCGCTCGCCCTGCAACATCCATCCCTTCAATAGAAGATAGTCGTTGGCGCGGAAAATAAATAGACTGCTCTTTACTGGCCGTCGCTTTTCTCATCGTATTATTTGAGTTTAAAAAGCCTTGCATCCAACGTTGCATATCTGCAGGCGTAGAATAAACACCCCCACTTCCGGCGGCGGCGATAGTTTCAGAACAAGGGCTGGGTCTATAACCAATTAATAATCGCTGACATTGTGTGCTACTTGGCGTTAACGTGGTATCACGCATTCCCGCAGGTTGTGTCACATACTGTTTTAATAGTTGAGGATAGTTTTTACCAGAGGCTTTCACTAATGCATCTGCTAATAAATCATAAGCCAGATTAGAATAAGAGGCAGATTGTCCCGCCGGTGTTGTTAAAGAGGCTTTTTTTAGCCAGTTCCAGCGATCGCCATGGGTTGGCCAAATAAAAACCGGTCTACCCCATTTTCCGCCGGGTTGTTCACGAGGAAAACCACTGGTATGGGTAGCTAAATGATAAAGACGAATAGGAGATTGATTGTTCACTAATGGAATATCGACACCATAATAACTATATTTTTGCAGAGGATCAGTAACCAACAACTTGCCATCATCTTGTAATTTTAACATCACTTCACTCGTCATTAATTTAGTAATAGAAGCAATACGTATTAATGAGTTCATTGACGGGGTTTGACGGCTATCGGGGCTTGTAGTACCAAAAGCACGATTAAGAGATTGCGTATTGTTAATCATGACAATCACCATCCCTTGAGGGTTACTCTTTTGATAAATCTGCTGAGCATACTTATCAAAAATCTCCCGACTATTATTCGCCTTTGGTGATAAGGTGGTTGGCCATTGTGACAATTCAGGCACATTATGTTGATTAAACTTAGCGGGTAACGTTGGCGTTACCGTTGCTCGTTGACTACAGGCATTGAGCGTAAGTAGTGCAACAGGAATGAGGAGATATTTTAGGAGATGTTTTTTCATTTTATGATCAACATAACGAGTAAGGTGAAAGAAAAGAGAACAAAATAAATCAGCCATAACATAAATGGATGATTGTTTTATCGCGTTACTTTTTGTTTTTATTTATCATTTTTAGTACAGCACCTAAAACAAGCCCAATAAAAATACCGGCCATGATCCAGCTAACAATACCCATACCATCCCCTTTATAGCAGATTTAAACCAAATTTTGATTATATTATCAGAAATAAGAATGTCTATCAGAGCAATAGTGGGTTAATGAAAAGTTGATGTAAAATAGGCTGAAGGACTTCTACAAAGAGATTTTTTGTGAAGTACATCATAAAAATCTTATTATTGGTTGTTTTTTGCACATAAAAAGGGTGAAAAAAACAGGAAAGTATTACAAAGGTGTTACAATCCCCCCTAAATTTTGCCTATTTTTACTTTATTATTAGCTTTTCTTTATTATTCGGTTAACAGTTGTTTATCAAATAAATGTTAATTAATGAATTTATATGCTTTAAATTGATTAATTTCTGGTTTTATATTCTAGATATATATTTAAATTATCCATTTTCAAGGTTTTTGTAAAGATACTCACTCTACGTGTTATACTTTGTAATACTTTAATTGTTGTGAAACATACAAATAAAACTTAATATAATCTCATCAAATCGACAGCTAAACACTAAATGCGAGTAAAGACATATTAACAAAATTAACAAGGGAAAATGGTCAAAGAGAAATAAAACATAACAAGATGAAAGGAAAGCGTATAAATAAAAAGAGAGTAAAACGTCGCCGTAATAAAATAATAATGAATTAATCATCAGTATAAATAAATCTATTTTAATAGAGGGCTTTTTATTTAAAGATAAGACTTTTATTTAACTAAGTATTATTATCTTAAAAAATAAAAATAGTTTAAATAACAGTAAGTAAATCAATAGATAGGCAAATAAAGCTATTTATTAACTATATAGTAAAGAAATAGTTAGAGGCTATCTATTTTAAATAACAATATATATTAAATATAACACTCTATTTAAAATAAAAATTCTTCCTTACACCAGGGAAGAAAAGGGCAGTGACATTAAAAAAATAACGATAGTCATAAAAATAAAATTAAGCCCTTAAATTGCAGTACCGTCGGATCAAAACACTAACCCAGTTTTGATCCTTTTTTTATATCTCGTTATATATAATTTAATATATCGATTTTATCTACTGCTCAGCTATAACGATGACAACAGAAGATAATCCATTATGCACAAATAAATGAAGTCAGTGTGCTAAGAGACTTAGGGATTGAGACTTGTTAAATTCAATGTTGCTTATCGATAGATGAATGTTACAAGTTTGCCCCATTCATAGAAGAACGATAAGATAAATGCACTTTTTTTCGCCAATCAAACTGAAAACCAACAATAATTGTTGCGAGGGTTCCTCACGCAAGTATAATGAGCCTGTTTTCCAAACACACTTCAGTGCCGGAGTGGCGGAATTGGTAGACGCAGTTGATTCAAAATCAACCGCCTTCGGGTGTGCCGGTTCGAGTCCGGCCTTCGGCACCATAAGAACATCAAGAGACGTCAACCGACGTCTTTTTTTGTATCTAAAATCCCAGTTTTACAAGGCTTTTCCCCACTTTTTAGTCTTCCCAAGTATACTAAGGTCAACCCACATCAAGTACCTGCTGTTGGTATATGTGTTGGTATCTCTCGATTCGATAATAGTTTGTACCAACAGAAGGAGATAAATCATGGCTCTTACTGATGCTAAAGTCAGGGCTGCAAAGCCTTTGGATAAATCGTATAAATTGACCGATGGTGATGGTATGCACTTGATGGTACATACCAACGGCTCAAAATATTGGCGTTTACAGTATCGCTTTGGCGGTAAGCAAAAAATGTTAGCTCTGGGGATCTATCCTGAAATCTCACTCGCAGAGGCCAGAGAGAAAAGAGATGCCGCCAGAAAGTTAATTGCTAATGGATTTGATCCAAGCGAGAAACGCAAAGAAGTGAAAGAAGAGCAACAAAAGGAATTTAATACATTCGAGAAAGTTGCTCGCGATTGGCACGCGACCAATAAGAAATGGTCAGAGGGTCATAGTAACCGAGTCCTCAAAAGCCTTGAGGACAATATCTTTGCGGCTATTCCACAATGGTTAAAAATAGAATCCGTTATCTTTCACACCCTCGACCAATTATGTCCTGACTATCACGGGGTTTTTGGTCGTTTTGTACTTTATCAAATCAAGGGGCTTACCTTTACCCTGATTTATCGGAAGAGCACATACTTTTAATCAACTCTCATAATAGGCATGAAGCGCAGGTTTCTCCTCAAGTGATGGGTATTGTCGTGTGTTTATTGGTTTCTAGTGTGTGGTCATTTAAAACAGAAAGAGAGGTGATGTGCGAACGTTTTTATCAACTACAGGATTTTGCTTCACAGCACCCTGAAGCAGAGGCCATCTTCTACCTGTTTGATTAATCTATTCTAAGTATTTTACACTTTCCTCTCACCCCTATATTCACCTCGTTTTTCTTATCTCTATCAACATTATTTCACTGTATTTAACGTATTTATCTAACTAATAAATTATTTAAGGAATTGATGATGAGGCGATTAGCCTCACGCTTTGGGCGTGCCAACAGTATTCGTCGTGACCGCCCATTAACGATTGAAGAATTATTTTGTACTGTACCCAGTGTTTTCTCTGAAGAAAAACATGAGTCGAGAAGTGACTGTTATACCTATATTCCCACTATTACCTTACTGGATAGTTTACAAAAAGAAGGATTCTATCCGTTCTTTGCTTGTCAAACACGAGTAAGAGACAGCAGTAGAAAGATGCACACCAAACACATGCTACGCCTTAGGCGCCATGACTAAATTACAGGTAGTCAAGTGCCTGAAATTATTTTACTTAACAGTCATGATGGCTCAAGCAGTTATCAAATGTTACCGAGCTTATTTAGAGCGGTGTGTCAAAATGGGTTAGTGTGCGGTGATACCTTCGGCGAAGTGTGTGTACCCCACAAAGGTGATGTTGTAGAAAAAGTAATTGAAGGAGCCTATGAGGTATTGGAAACCTTTGATTCGGTGGCAGAAAAGCGCGAACAGATGCTGTCACTATTGTTACCGCCACCAGCACAACAAGCCCTGGCACAAGCAGCTTTAACTTATCACTTTGGTGAAGAGCACCAACCTATTACCGAGGAACAAGTACTACAACCGCGTCGCTGGGAGGATAAGAAAGATGATCTGTGGACTGTGTACCAACGTTTGCAGGAGAATTTAATCAAGGGGGGATTGTCTGGGAGAAATGCAAAAGGCAAACGTGTTCGTACTCGTTCGGTGAATGATATTGATGGTGATATCAAATTTAATAAGGCACTGTGGGTGATGACAGAAAAGATGTATGAGTGTTTCTCTGGTAGAGAAATAATATAGCAATAGAATAGTAGTACATTGTTTTCACAAAACAATGTACTACTATCTATTTTATAACAATTTTATTTATTGGGTATCAAAGGGAAAACGAGATTGTTCCATAAAGTTGATCCGACTGGCATACATACCGAATTTTTTGTATTTATAACGGAAATATGCTGACATACGATCTTCATGCGTTGACATAATGATCTGGCGATCTTGGAATTCAGTACGCAGTAACTCTATAAATCCTGCTACATTAATTTCATCTAGCGTTTGGACAGGATCGTCTACAAGTAATAGAGAGTGTTTTGCGTACCGTTGGTTCAGCGCGAGCGTAAATGATAGCACTAGTGCTGAAAGCTGTCCTGAACTCATGGAAAATACCGCATCATGAACATGACCTGGTGTTTCATTGAAAGCAATTGAATTACCGTCATTTTCTATAAAAATACCTAGCCCTTGCTGATAATTTTGCATAAGTCGGCCAGAGTAGATATGAAAAAGAATCTCAATTTCTTTAACGATGGATTCAAGATATAATCTTTTCTCATTTTCATAGATTTCTTTTAGCTTACGTAGATGTGCTTTAAGCTTAGTAGATTTTTTAAATAGAAGCTCCGCTTTTTTGTACTCTTGTTCACGCTCTAAGATAAATTTAGAAGATGCAATTGCATGCTGTTGTCCCAGATAGATTTTTTTTGATTCAAGTCGTTGCGGGGTAACTTGTTTAACAGCTTGTGGATCGTTTTTAAAGATTTCACGATAAATCCTCTCGTAGTCATCAAAAATGCAGCTATCGTCTAAGGGTTTAAATTTTTTCCGAACCTGACGTTCTAGTTCGTCTGTTGCCTGCTGTGTTACAAGCTCGAAATTTTCAGATAGAAGATCCTGAATACTGATACCTGCGGTCTGAAGTTGTTGATAATAATTTTTCAGCCAATGGATTTGTACTTCAGTGAAGCTTGCGAGTTGACGCTTACGCTCAATGATCTCTTTATTTTGCTCCAGATAGAACTGCAGAGCAAGTTCGATGGGCTCCTGCCAGTTGTATCGGAAGCTTGCTAGCGCTTGTGTGAATTGATTATTTTGTTGAGCAGCTAAAGCTTCAAGTAATTTGCTCTGGCTTTCAATTCCTTCAATAAGTGTTGCTACAGTCGGCCAAGAATGCCCGCATGTCGGACAAATATTTGTAGGATCGCAATGCGATTGATGCTCCTTGAATGCATTTAATAATTGTTCACGTGTCTGTATCAGTTTTGCATGGCATTCCTGAACTTTATCTGTGGTGGTTAACAGCTGTTTAAGTCCTACGACCTGTTGCTGAAACTCCTCTGCCGTGATATTGGGTGGAAGGAGCAGCGCCAATGGAGCTGTAATCGATAGGCGATCCTCACTAATGGCCTTTATTATATCTTTGAAGGCATTACTTATTGCTAGTGCGGCATCAAAGCAAGCGACCTCTGCTACCCACTTTTCTATGTGTGCAAGAGGACGATAAAACATTAAAAGACGCTGTTGTAGTTCCTTTTTCGGTAGGAGTTTATTCACCAAGTCATTATTATAGAGTTGGTTTTTGTAATGTTCGAAATTACTTACAAATCGTCCTACTCGAAATAATTCTCCATCTACTGATAGCCACTGTTCAAATTGTTGGACATCAAACGCTACTATATCACGGTCCCATGGTTGATCCGTAACTTCAATAATTCTTTCATATGTGACAGAACTACCTGCAGGTAACAACTGGTGCTTAGCTGTTTCCCATTTATTCAGAAGTTGTTTCAGCTCATTTTTTTTCTGTTGATTACACAAATTTCCTATTTTGGCCGATGCTTGTTCAATGTTATCAATTTTGTCCTGAATTTCTCCAATATCAAAAAGATGTGCAATTTGACCCTGCCTGTCTTTTTCTTTTTGTTTTAATAACCGAGTATTTTCTTCTTGCTCGACATAATGAAATAATTCAAAATCACGCTTATATTGCTCACCAAGTAAGGCCGAAAGATAACTTTCCTCCTGTACAATGGCTTCACCCCGTTCGGCATTGAAGCTTACTAGTCTATAAAGGGATAAACTCAGATCAGCGATACCTTTATGTTCGTCTAGTGCGGCTTTACTGGCTGCTCTCTCAAGAAAATGACTCTGACCATCTACTACAATCTCTGCACGGATTGAAAGCCAGTCATTGTCGTTAGCTTGTTTAAATAACCAAGGACAGCCTGTTTTCAGGCGGCGTCGATCTACAGTTAGTTCTTCAAGCTCGATATAGCGACGGATTTTTCCTGTTAGCAAGAGCTCTATGGCATCAAAAAAAGATGACTTACCGAAACCGTTAGGGCCATCAAGAACGATGAGATGGTCACTTTCAAGCGTTAACTCAAGCCTTTCAAAAACTTTGAAGTTACGTACTTCTAGGCGTTTAATAATCACTTTCATAGCCGGCCTCAGATAATTTTTCATCCATTAAAGTTAATAAATCTTCTGGCAGCATATTCGGCGAGGAGATCTGATTTGCTAGAGAGTCAATAGCCGAATCTGTTGCAACCAGTATATTAGGATTAGTTGTCCGCAGGATCTTTTCTCGAATATTGCGTTCGAGGCTGGTTAGATCGGAAGTACCCGAGCTATTAATGGAGATAAAGGGAAGCTTTATTGCAATTCTGTATAATAGACTTTGCCAGCCTCCTTCTAGGTAGCGCATTTTATACTCAGTAAAGGTATCTGTGGCAGTAATTGATTCTTGAAAAATGGTTGTAAAGCCCTGAAGATCAATCTGCTCACGTAGTGCTTCGAATTCTTTGGTCGTGTAAGGAAGTACATGCTTTTTAAAGAAGTAGTAATCTTCTTCTATATGGTGAGCTTGCTTACTGGCGAGCACTTTGCTGCTGCTAGTGTTCCATACAATCAATAAGTTAATATTTTTTTCAATAGCAGGATCGACAGTAGCATTTTTGCATTTATGTAACCACTCAGCTTGACTTTCAGGGGTGATTGTTGGTTCATCATGGATTATTAGCCAATAATTTGTCTTTTTAGTACAATTATATTGGTATAGTGGTAAGTCTGTGGAGAGATTACGAGTCAAGCCTCTTGACTCAAATAGCTGTTCAATCAAGTTCTGCATCTTTCAAACTCTCAGGTACATTGTTTAAAGAAATCATAGCTATCTTCTTATAATTCCCTATGCGGTTTTCCTTTAGTAATTCGCGTTCAGGAGTATCAACTCCCTCCGCCGAGTCAATACCTACGATCACATTTGAGATTGAAGGTCTATCTATGGCGCTAGTGATAAGTGCACCAGATTCAAATAAGCACTCCACATCTTCGTTAATAGCCTGTTCCATGATGTCACGACAGATACTATCCTGATGTTCTGTAGCATGGTAAATACCTGTTGGATAATAAAAAACTCCTTCATTCAACCACGAAAATGTAACGGCAGAACTATCATTACGTGCAGCTTGAACTAGTTTCCAGAAAATCGTAAACATCCCAAGTCGCATTGCATCGCGATCGAGTGATTGGTCTTTAAATTCAAACAGTGTTTTAAAACGTCCCTTTTTATGCGGCATAGTTGCTCGTAGAAATGTCTTCATTCCCTCAGCATTCAGTGTAGTAATAGTAGCCAGATAGTCATCTAATTTTTGACATGCTGCCTGAGAGAGGCCGTCTTGGCGTTCGCAAAATTCTTGGTAGTACGTACCAATATCAATCTGTAGACGGCTAAGGAAGAATGCTTCATTCTCATACGGGGCATAATCATCAGCTTCGATTACGCGATACAGTTCTGAAAACTCGATGAACTCGCTGGCAGCGATTACAGTTTGATGACGAGTGGACTCGTGTATCTTGCTATGGGTCATAATGACCTTCGTATTTATCATTGCTTCCAGCGTGTTCTGAATATTGACAACAATATTATTTTTCCAGGAGGGTTGTCTTGCAATATTAATAAGTAGGTTGGAGAGTTCATTTCGAATAAATATGTCAACTTGGTTCAGCGGGCAAAATGATTGGGTGACATTACCGGCTTCATCGGGCGGAATGGGATAAGCATAAAATCTCACTGGTGTATAGTCAGCATCAAATGTTGCTGGGATATTTGTTACTGAGCGGGCAACATGAAAATAAGCGAGTGGCACTCTCCGCTGCCTCGCATTATCCCGTTGAGTCGTAATTCCATCACTGTAGGCAGAAAAATGCGTATCCTTGTACGCTTTGACCTGATGCATTGACAGGCATTGCTGGTGACGAAAAATCGCGAAGTCATCCTGACTTTCCAACTGCAGCTTCAAATCCCGATTCGCTTCATAGTCTGAGGACATCATCTTCAGACAATGGTACAGCGCCAACTTGCCCTGATAGACAAATCCACTCCACGTAGAAATAGCTGTGTGTGGAAAAACTTGAGGAGCTACTGCCATGGGATCCCTTATAAACATAATTAAACATTAGCTAAGATTCTATCTATATAGAGATTTATTTACTTTAAGTATATAACCTATTTATAAATATGACACTACAAAGTGTTGAGTTTAGGTTAGAACGCTAAAACTAGAAGATTATATATAAAATTTATTTACGTTTTAATCATTGTAAATTTAGTCACATAAATGCTTAAAGAAGTAAGATATAATTCGAAAAAGTGGTACTTTTGATATGTGATATGTACTCTCGAAGGTTTTAGCTAACTATGGGTATTTATGATTAATAGAGAAAGAAGTCATCGACAGAACTCAGCATTATCTGCTCGAAGAAATTTAGGATTAGAGAGTGTAGTTAAAGCAACCCCTGGTTTTTCATGCCAAGGAAAGGTTGGTGAATTTATTGACTTTTATCTTCGTTGTGAAGTTTTTGCTACAAAATTGCAATCTTTTTATCAAAAAGATAAAAATTTAAATAATAAAAGTGCATTAAATATAGGTACTTTAAGAAATGCTTTGGAACATTTTAACTTATATTTTAAATATGAGTCTTTAGATTTAATTTATAAGGGGGGGACTGGAAATAGAGGGAGCAAGAGTGCCAGACAACTTAGGAATGGTTATCTACATGGGTTGTCAGAAGCTGATAAAAATGAGATTGAGCAGAGATCTTCTGAATATGTAGAATTAATGAAGCTTTTTTTGCAACTTAGGTTAACGTCCTAGCAGATAATAAGAAGTATATTCAATCCTTATTCTGCATTCAAAAAATCTAGGGGTGTTAATGGAATGGCTACTATTCATTCAACTAAATGATACTATTTAGTGTTAAAACTATTATTTAGCAAATATACTCCTTGGTATCACCTATTTTATATTATTGATGAGTGCTACTTTGAATATTGAAAGCGATTAAATAATTTTAGGGTACGTAGTTGATTATAACGAATCTCCATTTTTTTAAAATGGTATGCTACAAGCATCGAGGAAAGCTTACAGTTCATAATTGGAAAGCAATCTATTACAAGTTCCGTATTTGATTTATCACAGTTATTAAGTAGCTTTCGAAATTTTAGTGCTTCTTTTCTGATCTCATTTATTGTTTTCATGGTTTTGACTTATTGGCATATATTAGGCTGATAAAGTATAAACCAAGTGCCGCCTTAATTTTTATATCTATCAATGCAATGTTTTCTATATGAGTACATTTACGGGTATAAAAATAAATACTAAAAATATATTATTTAAATTTCATGTTGTTAGCGTTGTTCTGCGAGTCCGGCCTTCGCACCATAAGAACATCCATGGATGTCAACAGACGTCTTTTTTATATCTGAAATCTTAAGTTTACAAGGCTTTTCCCCATTTTTCAGTCTTCCCAAGTATACTAAGGTCAAACCTACGTCCCTTTAAGCCGACAAACCATTGATATCTTAAAACAGATCTATCAATTCTGTGGTAATCATTCGCTAGTCTTTATCGATAATGACAATCCGAGAGAAAACACGGTAAACAATGCATTACGTGTAATGGGCTATGATACTAAGACAGAAGTCTGTGAACATGGTTTTAGAACAATGGCCTGTAGTTCGTTGATTGAGTCAGGCTTGTAGTCGAAAGATACAGTAGAAAGGCAAATGCGTCATTGCCCACTCCCCAAAAATGACACAGCTATAATTAAATTTTGCCCCAAAATTTCAGAGACCATAATGAAAAAAGTTCGTTTTGCTAAAACTCAAATTGTGAATATCTTAAAGCTCGCAGATTCAGGTATGATAGTTGACGATATTTGCTACCAAAATAGGATCAGCAATGGCATATACTAAAATTGAAAATAAAACTATGGCGCTATGTAATTCATTGAGGTTAACCATTAAAATTGCTTGAAGAGAAAATAATAATCTTAAAAATATTTGTAGAAGTCAGCCTCTAACACCATGCAATAAAAGAGTCTTTTGCAAAAAAGGTTGATATGGTCATTAGATTTTATATATCACTGTTTGTATTGTAATAACCGAGCCAAGATACAGTCTCTTTCTTGATAAGAGACTTATAAATATTGAGTGATATTGGTAAACACTTAACATCAACCCGCTAATTTTATAGCTTAAACACTTGCTCACGATGCCAATGGATAAATGTATCCTTCGGATGTTCTTTTGTGTTTTTAGGTAGGCCAATTACCTTATTTGAAAATTGCCAAAATAATTGCTCTACCATTTGATTACCATTCATACCGTTAGAAACTAATAATTTCATATTATCATCAATACTGATTGCGCCCATATCAAAGGCAGAGTGGTGTAATGCACACAATGCCAACCCATTATTGATAGTACATGGGCCGCCGAATTGCTTCCATTTTATCCAAAGCACCGTAAAACCCCGTCCTTCAGGTCGGGGATATAAGGCGCGGTTTTTTAACTAACATTTTAGCGGCAGGACATGCCGTGCTTGCCAGTGGAGGGAGGGTGCAGTCAGACCGCCCGTCGAAGCAGGAACCCGCCGAGGTGATTTAGACATCAGTCTGAACGCAGTAGGGATCCACGTCCTTTAGGGCGTGGAGGATGTCAAATGAGCGGCTTCTAGGCCAACCACGGCGCTATCATAACGTAGATTATAACCGCATATAGCACACTGATAATTGTAAGCACGTAAGATATTTTTTCTAAAAGTGGGATCTCGGTTTTGGCGAATTTCTTGTAGGGGAAAATCAAGACGGTTAGCAATAACTTCTTGTACATTATCAGGGAAGTGTTCACTTAAAATCTGTTGTGCTAGCTTATTGATTAAACTTGGCTTTTTTATAAGAAGCTGATAGCTTTCTTGGTCAAATCCACCTAACACATTTTGCTGAATTAATTTATTTTTCGATGGTTGTTTATTATCTTTTGATAGATCGCTCTCTTTTGGTAGTTGCAACTCCCAAAAACCATCGCGAACTAATCGCCAGAAAGGCAGATTTGGATAATGCTCACGGCGAGATGGGCCAAAATTCATCAATAATTCTAATAACTGTTGATGAATTTCATTACCATAATTAAATAGTCGTGGATGGCCTTTGCGGTACTCGGAAAGCGCTAATAAGAGTAACAGTGGTTTATGGGGCGCTCTGTTATCACCTTTACGCCAGATCGTGATATTAGATATTTTCTGTTGTAGGATTTTTTGAGTATACATGGGTATTTTAGATAATAAGTGAATGGCTGAATGATAGCGAATGCGAAAGTTTATTAATATAGTTACATAAAATCTTATTTTATAGAAGAAGTACAGAAATATGTTTAATTATTCATATCTGTTATAATAACATTGTTTTTTAATTTCTTTGCAACATCTTGATACTTAACGTAACAATAGTGATTTTAATGTCTCAAACATCTTCCTCACTCTATTAAATACAATATAAAAATAAAATGGTAAAGCTTCCTCTAATCGCTCATTTTTTTATTTTACTATTAAAAATGGTTTTATCTTTATTTTAAAGATTCTAATAGGTAAATCTGTTTTATTATAGAATAACAACCATTCTTACATTTTGTACTATTTTTAGTCGTATTTAAAAAAAAGCAAATCATAGACTCAAAATATCTATAAGTAAAAATAGCTAATTATTCTATTCTTTGAAATGCTTATAAGAAAGCATTTTTATGCTATGGTAATATTATAAGTAATATCATATTTGATATATTTTTATAAATATAGTTATTGGTGGAGATTATTTTTATCTTTAAATTTAAAATATATTTTTATTTATACATACAAGTATTAATTTTTTAACATTATATTAACTGTAAATTAGGCTTTTGTTTAGATAATAATCCTTATTAAGGTAAATTATTAAAATTTAATACTTAAAAAACGCATTTATAGGTATATCTATCTAAGTATTGTTACTACCGATCAATGCTTGTTTTTTGATAGCTGTTGGCTATCGTAATCTTTTTATTGATCGTTTTTATCAATTTGTACTAGAATCATCATTAAGGTTACCTGTCATTGAGGGGCGTATATGATGATCAATACAGTGGTAGGGAAAAGAATACAAAATAGAAGAAAAGAATTAAATATATCAAGTTCGAAAATTGCATTACAGTTAGGGATGACAGAGCAATATTATCTAAAATTAGAAAATGGTTATACTAAGATAACCGTTGATGAATTAATATGTATTGCGATTATTTTGAAAGTGTCACCACAAAGTTTATTACTAAAATCAACTGTTAGTCAGCAAAATAGGGATAGCCAATTAAATAATTATTATCACTAATAATATTATCACAATAGCGCTTTGTTAAAAAATACTCATATAGTAGTAGTTTATTGAGTAATATAGTAATGATAAGAAATTACTTTTAGGCATCTTTGATATTAAAATATAAGTATATATCTTTATTGAACGTCATAAATCAATAATTGATGATGCATATTTGATCGTTTTAAAATGTTTTCTATTACTACTCTATAGTGTTAATGCTTTGTTTTTATAGTATAAAATCAGGTCTAATGTTAAATGAAATAGTAATTAAAAGTCGTGATAGATGGCTAATCGTCACTAAAGTGAATTAATAATAACCCTCTATCTTATACTGATAGCATTTAACATCGCTGATGCGTTTTTATTTTCGCTATCTACTAAGATGTATAACCGATTTTATTATTTAGGATCACAGTGATGGTTTAATTATTAGATTTATTAGTCAGTTAAGCCACGATTTAATAACGTGGCTTTAGTTTTATATGAGTTATTTCGTTATTGGTAAAAACTCACGTCCATAAAAACAATGAGTTGCATTACCACGGATCACTCGGTGATGAGCTAGGTGTCTCTGGTTATTAAATGAAGCTTGCTGTTGGGATAGATAATGAGTTAGATGCCAAGCAATAAGCTGTTTCGCTAATTTTTTATTAGCATGTTGGCTTCGCTGAGACTGGATCTTGACGCTAATGCCTGTTGCAATATGCGTCGCTCTGACAGCTGAACTCGTTTTATTAACATGTTGTCCTCCGGGGCCATTGGCACGCATGGTTTCAAATAAAATTTCGGTGTCTTGGATTTCTTGTGGTGGGTCAAAATAAGCGATACCGATAAACCAATTTTTGCGTTTATGTTTAGGTCTTAAAGTACTTATACATTGCCATTGCACAGTGCCTGACCATTGTTGTGCGATAGCTTTAGCCTCTGCACCTTTAAGCGATACTAATACTGACTTTAAACCATAACGAGATGGCTCTTGCTCAAGAATTATCACATCAACTTGCCGTTGCTCTGTGACGGTTAGAAAATAATTCAATGTTTTTTCTACCGCTATACAGCATTCTTCGGGGCCTTGTGCTGAAGAAAATTGTAATAACATTATGCTATCTCCCCACTGGTTTTATAAGTAATAACCGGTTTTAAGCGGGCGATAACCTCAATTAAACCAAGACTCCTCATACTTTCTATAACAGTTTCAATTGATTTATACGATTGAGGCGCTTCCTCATAAATTAATTGTTTATTAGCACAAATAATACGGCTACCTAGTGCTGTGCGTGAGAGCTGTAATGGCGTAAATCGATGTGATAAACGGCCTTTACACTCAGTTCGCATCCACTTTCTACCCGCACCATGTGGTAGAGAATGAAGGCTTAATTCAGAGATAATAGGTTTAACGAGATAACTGTGATCACCACGTGAACCAGGAATAACCACAATATCGTGATGAGCGGGAGTCGCCCCTTTGCGATGTAACCATCCCTGTTGATTATATAATTCGCAAGGCTCTACCAGATTATGGTTAACATCAGTAATAACCGTTCCTTGTGTATGAATTTGTTCCATCATTCTATGGCCAATCAAGTGGCGATTGAGCTTAGCATAATTAAGAGCATGGTCATGGGCTTGTAAGTAGTCATTGGCAGCGTCTGTATTCGCGACCAATCCTTGATGGCCAAATTGCTCTGTGTGAGCACGTAAAATAGATTGCCCTAAACCACGTGAACCACTATGCACCAATAGCAATAATTGTTTTTTATTAATACCACTGTTTGTAAACAATGCTTGATTAATAACTTGGTCAATTTGTTGGAATTCAGCAAAGTGATTTCCACCACCAATAGAGCCTAATGAGTGAGCAAATGGATGATTTTGCATATCTGCAGGTAAATTATCTATCAACCATTCGATGGGCGCGATATCACTCATTTCGCTCAATTTTTTTTCTATTTTATCTAAATTGAGTTTGCTATGGTTAAATTCTGTTTGAAACAGTGTCATACCACAGCCAATGTCATTACCGACTAAAGCAGGGTAAAAACGGTTAACAGAAAAAAAAGCCGCTCCAATGGGATAACCACGACCGGGATGTAAGTCTGGCATGCCAGTGACATAAGCCATTTCAGGAAGTTGAGCGGTTGTTACTAGTTGTTGGATTGCTTTACTTTCAATCCAAGTTTTATCTGAGGCGATATAACAAACGCGATCAGATAAATGATGAACACACTTGTCCATATTCCAATCCATATATTGTAAAGGATAAAAAATAACGTGATTGGCGGACAGTAAAAAGAAAGGATTACTTTTGAGATTGTCCGCAAAGAGTATTCATATTTGTTGTTGTCATGGGATACCTCCTTGCAGTTCTGTGAAATGGAAAATAATAAATCAGGCGAATAGTAATCACTTTTTTTTACTTTAGCAATTAAAAAAGTAGCGTGATTTTTCTTTCTGTTTACCAAAAAAAGTAAATTAGGGAACAGTGAGATTTTTCTTTTGGGTTAATAAATAATTTTAACTGAGCTTTTTCGGCAATAGGCTTCGTAATCATCTGTTAATTTTCTATCGGTGATCACGACATCAAATTGCGCTAAATCGCCCATATTGCCTGTGGCAGTTTCATCGAAGGCATGGTATTTGGTGAGTAAGATCTTGCGAATCGATTTATCCATCGCTTTTCTCTTCATATGAAGATCATCGATGTTGTAGCAAGAAACACCAAAATCGAGGTGGACACCCTCTGCGGAAATAAAGGCTTTTTTCGGATTTATGTTATCAAGGTAACAAGGCTGGAGGGGATTATAAAATGAGTCGCTTTTAGGGCGATATTCGCCACCACACAGTAGTACGGTCGCATTTTTCTTTCGGCTTAATGCCAGGAAAACGCGGTGCGAATAACAAATACCAGTAAAGTGTAAACTCTCAGGAATAAGCTCAATTAATGTCGGAATAAGTTGGCCATTATCAAAAAATAGTACATCACCTTCAGACACCATGCCCGCAGCAAGATTAGGAATATGTAATTCTTGGGTTTGATCCGGAGTGATAATATCACTAGTCGATGTGATTAGGTTGCTATGAGGTTGTGCCAACGCGACAATATAGCCACCAAGCAGTGACATCGGATAGGGGTTTTCAACATCTGAACTGAGATCACGACGAATGGTCATTTCAGATACTTCAAGGATCCTCGCGGCATCTTTGAGATGGATGCGGCCTGAGCGTTTTATGCATTCGCTAAGGCGACGCAAACGTTCATGCTGTTTGGTCTCTATCACCTAAGGATCCTTCTATTATCGAATAGCGTATCCCATATAACGATACGCTAGGCTATTAGTAATTTGATTCTGGTGCATCTGAATCTGTTACAATCGCAACACTGGCACTTGCACCAATACGTGTTGCCCCCGCTTTGATCATCTTTAAGGCTGTTTGGCGATCACGTACACCACCAGACGCTTTTACGCCCATTTTGTCACCGACAGTTTGACGCATTAAAGCGACATGGTGTTCTGTGGCACCCATTGTACTGTATCCAGTTGATGTTTTAACAAAATCAACACCGACTTCGCAACACATTTCACAAACTAAACGTACTTCGTCGTCAGTTAATAGGCATGTTTCTAGAATAACTTTTAGTGTTGTATTTCCGCAAGCGGCTTTTACCGCGGCAATATCTTGTTTTACAAAATCAAAACGGCCACTTTTTAACATGCCAATGTTGATAACCATATCGACTTCTTGAGCACCTTGGCGAATAGCTTCTGCCGCTTCAAATGCTTTGGTTGCTGTTAAGCCTGCACCAAATGGGAAGTCGATAACACAACATACTTTAACATCACTTCCGGTTAGGCAAGTTCTTGCTAAAGGGATATAAGAAGTGTTAATACACACAGAGAAGAAACCGTGCTCAACAGCTTCAGCACATAATTGTTTGATTTGTGCTTCAGTTGTATCTGCAGCAAGTAGAGTATGATCGATATAATTAGCTAATGGACGCATAATCGTTTCCTTAAGAGAAGATTGTTATTTATCACTCATGTTAGTTTGGCAACATAATAGTGAGCTTTTAACGGGATAACAATCACAAATGATATTTAAATAACATGATATTGTTATATATCTATCTAAATGTAACTATTCTAACATTTTAACTTTTTCATTAGGGTGAGAGGGGCACTATGGATATCGCAGTGATTGGTTCAAATATGGTGGATTTGATCACCTATATAGATAGGATGCCAAAAGAGGGAGAAACCCTTGAGGCGCCAGCATTTAAGATTGGTTGCGGCGGGAAAGGGGCAAATCAAGCGGTTGCCGCTGCAAAATTAAATTCTAAGGTGATGATGTTAACCAAAGTGGGGGATGATATTTTCGCAGATAACACCATCATGAATTTAGAGTCTTATGGTATTAATACTCGTTATGTTGAAAAAGTGCCCGGAACCACCAGCGGTGTTGCACCTATTTTTGTTACCTCTCAATCATCCAATAGTATTTTGATCGTAAAAGGCGCGAATCAGCATCTATCTGCTGAAGATATCGATAGAGCCGCGGTGAGTTTAAAAAAATGTCGTATGATTGTGCTGCAATTAGAAATCCCGCTTGAAACGGTCTATCACGCGATTGAGTTCGGTAATAAACATCATATTCCAGTATTGTTTAACCCTGCACCAGCATCGAAAGCTTTAGATCTCACTATCGCCGCACAATGTGATTTTTTTGTCCCCAATGAGACAGAGCTGGAAATTTTAACGGGTATGCCAATTAATACGTTGGATGAAATTCGAGAAGCAGCCTACTTTTTACTCGAAAAAGGGTTTAAAAATATCATTGTTACATTAGGTGAAAAAGGGGCGTTATGGGTGAATGGGGAAATTGAGAAATATATCCCCGCCATTGAAGTTAATGCCGTTGACACCAGCGGTGCTGGAGATGCTTTTATTGGCTGTTTTTCTCATTACTATGTGCATACCGGCAATATTGAAGAAGCGTTAAATAAAGCGGTTATGTTTTCGGGTTTAAGTGTCACAGGAAAAGGCACTCAATCTTCTTATCCTAGTATTGAAGAATTTAGCGAATTTTTAAGCTCAGCAAAATAGCCATCAATGAGCCATACCTCTCACAGCTCTCCTGTTTAAAATCAGGAGAGCTTTATTATCAATAAGTTATCTTTTTTACATCGCGTTAAGTTTGTTTTTAGTTGAATGTTTTTACGGTATTGTGATTTTGTTCACAAAATAGTCATCAATAAGATTGAATTAAAATTTCATCAGATGTAATTTTAATTGAAATACTATTTCATTAAGGTTATTACAATGAAAGATGATGCATTGAGTTTATGTCTTCAAAATGAAAGTAACCAAGAGACCACACAATTTTCTGAGCTAAGTACCTTAGCGTTAGTTTCGTTAATTAATAGTGCCGATATCACCGTGGCCTATGCCGTAAAGAAAGAATTACCCGCAATCGCGAAAGCCGTAGACAAAATTTGTGAACGTCTACGTCAAGGGGGACGCATTTTTTATGTCGGCGCAGGAACAAGTGGCCGATTAGCGGTATTAGATAGCGCGGAATGTCCGCCTACTTTTGGCGTTTCTCCCTCACTGGTACAAGCCATTATTGCTGGTGGGCATGATGCTATGCTCCAAGCCGTTGAGAATATTGAAGATAATCAACAAGCTGCTATCGAAGAGTTGCAACGCCGTGAGGTAAATTCTAACGATGTCGTTATTGGTATCGCTGCCAGTGGTCGCACGCCATTTACAGTGGCTGCATTACAGTATGCAAAGCAGATCAATGCATTAACGCTCTCAATTACTACCCGCGGTAAAGGTATGATGAGTGAAATAGCCGATTTATCCATCGCGCCAGATGTCGGCGCCGAAGTGTTAACAGGCTCGACAAGAATGAAAAGTGGCACGGCTCAAAAAATGATCTTAGGCATGCTAAGTACCAGTGTGATGACACGTTTAGGTAAGGTGCATAAAAACCTGATGGTCGATGTGGTGGCCAGTAATGAAAAATTACAGCGACGTGCTGAAGGTATTGTGAGTGAAGTGTGTGGGATCACAACACAAAAAGCGGCGGAGTTATTAAAAATGGTGAATTATCATCCGCGAAAAGCCATTTTAATGTATGAGCTTCATCTGAGTGTAGAGAAGGTTGAGCAAATGACACAACGCTATCCTTACCACTCTTTACAACAACAGTTAGCCCTATTTAATGAATAACAATATCAGTCAATCCTCTGAACTCTAGCAGGCACAATTATGGCTAATAAAATAGAACATCTCGACACCTTAGCATCAGAAATAGAAAAACAGGCTGGTGGGTTTAGCAATATCGCAACCTTAACACATTGCATGACCCGTATTCGTTTGATCTTAAAAGATAGTTCGCTATTTAATACCGAAGCATTAAAACAAGTCGACGGTGTCAAAGGCGTGGTATTTAATGGCGAGCAACATCAAGTCATAGTAGGAATGGGAACGGCCGCCAAAGTTTATTCAATCATGAATAAACGTATGCAAAAAAACACAGATAATAGCGAAGAAACCCCTGCGTCAACACCAGTGAAAAAAGGGTTTTCCATTCGTCGTATGCTAAATACGTTGGCGGCTATTTTTGTTCCTACTATCCCAGCATTAATTGGCTGTGGCTTAATTATGGGGCTAATTAATATTATCCGTTTAGTGGCTCCCGGATTAGTTGATCAGTTTCCTGAACTCTTTAAGCTATTTAAACTGATCGGAAGCACCGTATTTGCTTATCTCTCTATTATGATAGGTATAAATACGGCTAAAGAGTTAGGGGCTTCAACCTCCATAGGTGCTGTTATGGCGGGATTATTAGCTATGCCGGGACTGGCTGATATCACATTATTTGGTGAGAAATTACAGCCTAATAGTGGTGGGATCTTCGCGGTCTTAATGGTGGTGGTATTTTCTTCAAAATTAGAACTATGGTTTCGCAGTATTGTAAAAGAGAGTCTTGATCTTATTTTAACCCCCTTTGTCACTATTTTAGTTTCTGCGTTAGTGGCAATTATGGTATTCCAACCTATTGGTCATTATCTGAATCAACTATTAGCGCAAGGCGTATCCTTATCACTATTAAATCATGGTGGCGGTGCGGTTGTGACAGGCGCAGCGTTAGGGGGCAGTTTTTTATTCTTATTACTAACCGGTCTACACCAAGGTTTAATACCGATCCACACTGAAATTTTAAATACCTTTGGGTTAAATTACCTATTCCCTATTTTAGCAATGGGCGGAATGGGGCAAGTAGGCTCTTGTTTCTGGGTTTATTTACGTACTAAAAACCAACGCTTAAAGAAAACGTTAATGGGTGCGTTGCCTGTCGGCATTTTCGGCGTGGGTGAGCCTTTATTATTTGGTGTCTCTTTACCTTTAGGTAAGCCCTTTATTGCAGGTTGTATTGGCGGGGCTGCGGGTGGTGCATTAATGGCTTATTTTCAGGTTGGGATCATTATTCCATTTGGTACTGCTGGGTTATCATTAATTCCACTGGTGGGGGATGGGCAGATCATCAAATTCCTTATCGCAGTATTGGGGGCTTGGGTTGTCGGTTTTATTGCCAGTATATTAATCGGATTTACCGATCCAGAAAAATAAGTCAGAAGAAGAAAAGAAAAAGGATAATAGAATGTCAACACTGACTAAGAAACTTGAAAATTTGCGCTTACAAGGCAAAGGGACAGAGCAACGTCTCGCCCACTATTTATTAGAAAATAGCGATAATATTGCCAGTATGAATGCCGCAGAATTGGCACAAAAAGCCGGTGTCAGTAGTGCTTCTGTTATCCGTTTTTCCCGTCAAATGGGGTATGGCGGTTATCCTGAATTTAAAATTGATTATCTCTCAGAGGAAAAACAACAAAAAAGCAGTAGTGATATTCTTTATGCCAATTTAGCCAAAACAGACTCGACTGAGCAGATTATTGCTAAAACAGGACATCTATTTACTACCGCCATTCAGGATTCGATAGCGTTACTGGATGCAGCGACGATAGATCTACTCGCTGAGAAAATGATCAGCGCTAAACGGATCGTTTTATTTGGTGTGGGCGCATCTGCGATCGTTGCGAGCGATATCTTCCATAAACTGATCCGAGTGAATAAAAACACCTTATTTAGTGCAGATCTCCATGCGCAACTTGCTTATTCAGCGAATTTATCCGCGGATGATTTGGCGATTGCTGTTACTGCAAGAGGTAATACTGCGGATATTAATCGAATGCTGAAAGCGGCAAAACAAGAAGGCTGTATCACAGTGGCTTTAACACGTTTTGGGCAAGATGAAGCTACGCGCTTAGCGAATTACACATTACCTTATTTTTATGATGAGCAACATTCACAATTGGGAGTGATCACACCGCAAGTATTGCAAATGGTCGCTTTTGATGTGCTGTTTTTTAAATATATGACACTGGCAAAAGGCTCAGCGGAAAAAGCGCTATTAAAAGGGCGACAAGCTGTAATGCAAGGAAATCAATAATGTTATTTATCACCATATTAGCTGTTGGTGCGGCGATTGGCTTAATTATTAGCACAACGGGGGTAGGTGGTGGTGTTATTGTTTTACCTATATTAACGTATTTCTTTGGTATGAATGCATTAATGGCGGTGGCAACCGCAAATTTACTTTCAATGTTGATGAAAGTGACATCCTCATATATGCATTTCCGTTTGGGGAATATTCCCTTTAAACGAGCCATGATAGTCCTTGCCATTATGTTGCCAAGTACTTTTTTAGCGAGTTTACTCGTCAATTATTTAGGTTCATTAGCGCAATATCAGCAGCAAGTTGAGTGGGGGATTAATGCGCTGGTGGTGGCTGCCATTATTTTTTCTCTCTTTTTGTTTATTCAAAGAATGTTTTTCTCTTCACCTGTGATAGCTAAACAGATAACCCCATTAGCGCCTCTTAATATTAAGGCACTGTTATTGCCGGCGATTGCAGCAGGTGTTGTTTTAGGTGCCACAGGGGTCGGTGGTGGTGTGGTGGTGTTACCTTTATTATTGCGTTACGCCAATCTATCGATAAAACAAGCGATAGGTACTTCGATTTTTACGACCACCCTATTATCAGGCTCTTCTGCATTAGCTTATATGCAAGATGGTCATACCGATATTCATTTAGCATTGCTGCTGTTTCTTGGCTCTTTGATCTCCATTCCTTTATCAAAATGGCTATTAATTAAAATGCCGGATAGGGTATTTCAGTATGCAACGTTGTTTTTAATTTTATGCAGCGCTTTCATGATGTTGGCGAGATTGTTTTAACTGATAACCATACTATGGCATTGCGTCGATTCTTTATTCTTTGTTGGTGTTTTTTTCTGGTTTTTTATGCTGTTACAACACGGAGTTACTACTTGGATTAACAAGTGATCTAGCTCTCGTTTTGAGCGGTGATAAAAAATAAACTGAAAAAAAAGGTTGTTAATTTATAGAAGTTATGTTTTTTTAGATACAGATAACAGACAAACACATCATTACATTAATTGATAGGTAACCCATGATCATCACTACTCTACTACAAACTCTACGACTAACAGCGCATATCGCGGCTGTGGTTGTTGTGCGTGTGGTGGTGGTCGTCGGCAAAGCGCCGTAACGGGTCCGAATCAACACAGTTTCGCAACCCCGCCGGCGTATTAACCGGGCGGGGTTTTTCATATCTACCGCCCATAAAGTCCGGCTTAGTAAAAAGGACACAGAACAATGGGTGCTCAACAAGATAATGCCACAGGAAAAACCTTCACTGGTGCGCAATTAATTGTTTATTTACTGGAACGGCAAGGTATCACTACGGTTGCGGGGATCCCCGGCGGAGCCGCTCTTCCTTTGTATGATGCATTAAGCCAAAGTCAGTCTATTCGCCATATTTTGACACGTCATGAACAAGGGGCGGGTTTTATTGCCCAAGGTATGGCTAGAGCAAATGGTCAGCCTGCGGTGTGTATTGCCTCAAGTGGACCGGGGGCGACAAACTTAGTTACAGCCATTGCTGATGCAAAATTAGACTCAATTCCTTTGGTTTGCATTACGGGGCAAGTCTCTTCTGCCATGATTGGGACTGATGCGTTTCAAGAAGTTGATACCTATGGGATGTCTATTCCTATTACCAAACACAACTATTTAGTACGCGATATCGCACAGTTGCCGGAAATTATCTGTGATGCGTTTCGTTTGGCAATGTCAGGTCGCCCTGGACCTGTATGGGTTGATGTACCTAAAGATATTCAACAAGCGACTATCACCTTAGATAAATTGCCACCGATACCACAAAAAGATGCAGCTCCAGCCTTTAATACCGATTTGGTGATCCAAGCCGCGCAAATGATTAACCAAGCGAAAAATCCTGTGCTTTATTTAGGGGGCGGTATTATTAGCTCTGAAGCGTGTAAAGAAGCGATTGAGTTGGCGGAGAAAAATAGCCTACCCACCACGATGACGTTAATGGGATTAGGTTTAATGCCACCAACACACCCGCTATATTTAGGGATGTTAGGTATGCATGCGGCACGGAGTACCAACTTTATTTTAGAAGAAGCCGATTTGCTGATCGTATTGGGGGCGCGATTTGATGATAGGGCAATTGGTAAAGCAGAAAAATTTTGCCCCAATGCGAAGATCATTCATGTTGATATTGATAGGGCAGAGATAAGTAAGATCAAACGTCCTGATATTGCCATTCATGCAGATGCTAAAGCGGTGCTGTCGCTGTTATTACCTTTAATTAATATCAATCAGCGCAACGAATGGATAGATAGAGTTAATACCTTAAAACAAGAATATCCCTTAGAAATGAAAAACTCACACAATATTCTTAGCGGTTACGGCATCGTACTTGCCGCGGCAAATTGTGTTGATGATGAAGCGATTATTACCACCGATGTAGGGCAGCACCAAATGTGGGTTGCTCAAGCTTATCCACTGAATCGACCGCGCCAATGGTTAACATCAGGAGGCTTGGGGACGATGGGATTTGGGTTGCCGGCAGCGATAGGGGCCGCATTGGCAGAGCCAAATAAAAAGATCCTCTGTTTTTCAGGGGATGGTAGCATCATGATGAATATTCAGGAGCTAGCAACAGCCGCTGAGCATCAGTTAGATGTAAAGATTATTTTGATAAATAATCAAGCATTAGGGTTAGTACACCAACAACAAACACTCTTTTTTGATGAGCGTATTTATGCCGCAGCCTACCCTTATCAAACGGATTTTATTCGTATTGCTCAAGGATTTGGGTTGGATACTTGTGATTTAAATCAAGAAGCAGAGCCTCAGGCAGCGTTACAAGCGGCAATTGCTAAACCTGGGCCTTGTTTAATTCATGCCATGATTGATATTAACGAAAAAGTATTTCCAATGGTTCCGCCGGGGGCGGCAAATATCGAGATGATAGGAGCTTAATTTATGTCACTACAATCACAACCTATCGCACTAGAACTTATTGTTCGTAACCATCCCGGTGTGATGACCCATATTTGTGGGCTATTTGCGCGTCGTGCATTTAACGTCGATGGTATTTTATGTTTACCAATGAAAAACAGCGATAAAAGTCGTATTTGGTTATTAGTACAAAAAGATGAACGCTTAATGCAGATGGTGAGTCAAGTGGAAAAACTTGAGGACGTAAAAGAAGTGCGTTTTAGTGATGATCTTCGCGTTTTTGAACAGATGGAAAGTTATTTAAATTAATTGCACTGTTTGTTCTGGCTCTTTTTAGGTACGAGAGAGCCAGAACCTAAATATCTAATGATGATTATCTTCCAGATGTTGTTTATCCTCACTTTCCATCTGTAAGGTAATATGATTGATATGAAATTGTTCACGTAGTTGCTTATCAATAGTAAGGCGTAATGCTTCACTATCTACATTGGGTTGATAGACAATATGACCACTGAGGATCAACTTGCTTTGCGTCAGTGCCCATAAATGCAAATCATGGGAGCTAGCCACCCCTGCGGTATTATTAATGGTGTCTGTTACCTCAGTTAAATTAATGCCTTTAGGCACGCCTTCTAATAAAATATTCAGGCACTCTTTTAATAAGATCCACGTGCGCGGAAAGACCATAAAGCCGATTAATACCGCAATAATAGAATCAACTAATTGCCAACCGGTTAGCCAAATAATTACCGCCCCAATAATGACGCCCACTGAGCCTAACATATCCGCCCACACTTCAAGATAAGCCCCTTTAACGTTTAAGCTTTCATCTTTTGCACTGGTGAGCATTTTCATTGAGATAAAATTAATGATAAGCCCTGCGATTGCCACAACAAGCATACCCATAGACTGAATGTCAGGAGGGGAAGAAAGTCTTTGATAAGCCTCATAAAGAATATAAAAAGCCACCGCCATTAAGATCAGTGCATTCATCGCAGCAGCCAATATTTCAAAACGAGCATAGCCATAAGTCCTGAATAGATCTGCTGCTTTTCTACCTGCGTGGATCGCGATAAGAGCAAGTAAGAGTGCAAATGCATCTGTCATCATATGCATTGCATCAGAAATCAAGGCTAAACTTTCTGTTAAGTAGCCACCAATAAACTCAATCACCATAAAAGAGCCTGTTAATGCAAAAGCAATTAACAGACGTGATTCAGGTAGCGTTTTGACATCACCGTGCTCGTGGCCTGCACCCATGCTATTTATCCCCGCCATTATTAATAATACTTAGAATAATAGTTTAAATGGCGGTGAAATATAATGGGTATTTGTCTTAAGGGCGATGATGATAGTGTTGTTGATTGGGGCTAGACATGATAACTGATGCACGCATATGGCCTTCCACACAAATATAAGAGTGTGGCGCATTACCATGAAAGGCGTAAAAATCGCCGGTTTCTAATAATACGGTTTCATCGTTAGCAAAACGCATCATCAGTTTGCCAGAATAGACCATAATATGCTCTTGGGTGCCGTCGGCATGGGCTGGGCTATTAATAATTGCCCCGTGCTTCATCTCAATATGCCAAATTTCAGTAATATTGCCGATGCCAATACGGAATTTAAATTCTTGTGCATAGTCGCCAACGATAGGCTTATGTCGCTCTAAGCGAGGATATTCCTCGCGGGTAAAACTAAATAAATCACCTAATGGAAATCCAAGGGCTATCGCGATAGCTTCTAAGGTATCGATGCGAGGATTAGAATCGCCAGACTCTAATTTGGACAATGCCGCTTTAGATATGCCTGATTTTCTTGATAACTCATTAAGTGACAAGTTTCGAGATTGTCTTAACTGCTTAACCTTATTACCAAGGTATTCGTTTGTCTTTTTCGGTGATTGTGGGTTCATTGCCAATTCAAAATATTGTCAGTTTAAAAGTATAATTTCCTGTAGATGATAACATCAATTCTTCACAGACGGGAAAAGCACAGACTATTTAGACAATATTTTGTGAACAGGGTGCGCGTATCAGGCGATATTTTAAAGCATGTTTATCTATTTCTTATCCCCTATAATAAGGCAATATTTTCCATTCATTCAATATTTACTATGATGAGGTTTCTACAGCGTGTAGAAACAAAATAATATGTTGCAACAAAATTATCGTCAGTCCGAGCTTTTTGCTATTACTACTATTACAGTCAGTATTGCGGTGATAGGGATTGTTATTGGATTAACTATTCCGATGGTGGCTTTACGGCTAAACTTGGCGGGGATCAGTGAATCTATTATTGGTCTGATTTCAGCCGCACCTGCAATGGGAATGTTAATCATCTCACCCTTTGCACGCTATATTGTGCAATGGCTTGGTAAACGTTTAGCGATGTTATTAGCAACGATTATATCAGCCATTAGTCTATTGCCTTTAATGGGGAGTTTGCCATTAGAATTCCTGTTCCCATTACGACTAATCACCGGGATTGCCAGTGGTGTGATGATCTGTTTGGGGGAGACATGGATCAATGAACTTGTACCGGATAATAAGCGAGGTCGTATTTTAGCGATTTATACGACCGTGTTTACTATCAGCCAGTTGCTAGGCCCTTCAATTATTGCGTTATATGGCGTTGCTGATAAAACACCGATCTTAATTAGCGTACTGCTTCATATTATCTCTATCGTGCTATTTTTAATGATGGATCAGAAAGTGGGCGATAAATTAGCTAAAGACTCAGAAGAGTCGCACTTTTCTATTCTTCGTTTTATTAAAGTGGCGCCTGCGATATGTGGTGGCATTATCTTTTTTGCATTTTTTGATGGCACAGTGTTGTCTATGTTCCCTATTTATGGGCTAAGTGTTGGTCATAGTGAAGCGATTGCCGCCATGATGATCAGTGCTATTTTGGCGGGAGATGCAATAATGCAAATGCCATTTGGTTGGCTTGCTGATCATATGAATAGAACACGGCTATACCGAATTTGTGGAGTCATTACATTATTAGCAAGCTTATTATTACCCATTGCTATGCCACATACTTTAGTTATTTGGCCACTATTATTAGTGCTTGGTGCAACGGCGGGAGCCATTTATACCATTGCATTGGTACAAATTGGGCAATACTTTTCAGGAAATGATCTGATGATAGCAAATGCTTCAGCGGCGATGTTATGGGGCATTGGTAATCTTTCCGGTCCCATTTTAGCCGGTGCTATGTCTGAAATCTCCCCATCTGCGTTACCTTTTTTATTGGTGGTTATGACGGGATTATTTTTAGTTTCGACGATGGATCGCTTTAACTTGCATGTCGACGCACTAAATCGTCATACATCATAATTGCATGCTCTTTTTTACCTTATTGTAGGTAAAAGAGGGCGCTATTTTCATTAAATTAGACAATAATTTCCTGCTGTTTTATCACTCATTCAATTATTTTTTCTTTTATTATCTTTATTTTAATAATCAATGCGATACATACTATTCAAAGGTTTTTATTGGTGATTTATTAAGAATAATCCAGAAATAATAAAATGAAATAAGAAAGATTTGCCAAATGGCACTATTTTCATCTAGTTTTATCACAAGGAGGTGTATGTTTTTCAAGCAGAGTGTGATGAATACTGAGTCAATATTATCGCCAAACAAGGGAAGATGCTGTTAAAACAGTAAGTTCAAAAATGATAAAAACATAAGAAATATTTAATTAATATTTATAGTATCAAACCAAGCATTATTAATATAAACATCAATGATATTAATAAAAACAGTTGATTATAAGTACGCTTCACCTTTTAGGGTGATTGCGTTGCTAAAACAGTTTAACCAGAGGAGAAATATATCACTATTCTCCTCTTTTCTTTTTTCTGCGAACACTAGAATGTCTTTTTATGACATTTTTGCTAAAAAAGTATTTTTTTTCTTGATTCTTACCCTAAAAGCACCAGATAATCGTTTGCGTCAAATTCTCTCACTCTATCCACATTAATAAACAAACGTTTGCTTTTTTACTCCTCTGATGGTTTTTTTACCATTGGAGGTGATAATAATTTTAGACGTAATCGTTTTCGTTGGGGGAGGGTGAACTGTTTTTATGTCAGAGGAATGTAATGTCTGCTAATCAATCAGCAACCACAGGTAAACTGGATAATTATTTTAAGCTTACCGCCCGAGGTACTACGGTTCGTAAAGAGATGATCGCCGGTTTAACAACCTTTTTGGCGATGGTCTATTCCGTTATTGTCGTACCCAGTATGCTAGGGCAAGCGGGGTTCCCCCACACGGCGGTATTTATCGCAACCTGTTTAGTGGCAGGATTTGGTTCTCTGTTAATGGGATTGTGGGCAAATCTACCTATGGCGATTGGTTGTGCCATTTCATTAACGGCATTTACCGCCTTTAGTTTGGTACTTGGTCAACATATCTCTGTACCTGTTGCTTTGGGGGCGGTGTTTTTGATGGGGTGCCTATTTACCCTATTTTCTTTAACAGGGATCAGAACGTGGATCTTAAAAAATATTCCGATTGGTATCGCTCATGGCGCCGGTATTGGTATCGGGCTATTTTTACTTTTGATCGCAGCCAATAGTGTTGGGTTAGTGGTGAAAAATCCATTAGCCGGATTACCTGTTGCGATGGGAGAATTTACTTCTTTTTCAGTATTAATGTCATTGGCTGGTCTTGCTGCTATTTTTGGTCTAGAAAAACGTAAAGTCCCCGGTGGTGTGTTATTAGTCATTATTGCGATTTCGATTATTGGATTGATTTTTGATCCTAACGTGAAATACCAAGGGTTCTTTAAAATGCCACAATTAGGCGAAGAGGGCCTTGCACTATTATTTGCCATGGATATTAAAGGCGCATTACAACCACTTGTTTTACCTAGTGTATTAGCTTTAGTGATGACGGCTATTTTTGATGCGACAGGAACCATTCGCGCAGTGGCGGGACAAGCTAATTTACTTGATAAACGAGGACAAATTATCAATGGTGGTAAAGCGTTAACTTCTGATTCCGTGAGCAGTATATTTGCTGGGGCAATTGGTGCAGCACCTGCAGCAGTATATGTTGAGTCCGCAGCGGGCACTGCAGCTGGTGGTAAAACAGGGCTCACTGCAACTGTGGTCGGTATTCTCTTTTTGTTAATCCTCTTTTTATCACCGCTATCTTATTTAGTTCCCCCCTATGCGACAGCCCCTGCATTAATGTATGTGGGTTTATTGATGTTAGGTAATGTCACTAAGTTAGATTTTAGTGATTTTGTCGATGCGATGTCAGGTATGGTGTGCGCGGTATTTATCGTATTAACGTGTAATATTGTTACAGGCATTATGTTGGGTTTTGGCTGTTTAGTGATTGGACGTATTTTTGCCGGTGAGTGGCGTAAACTTAATATTGGTACAGTTCTAATTGCTATTGCTTTAGTGGCATTTTATGCCGGACACTGGGCAATTTAATTAAAATCATCAGGTTTAAACATAAAAAGCGGAATATATTTTTATTCCGCTTTTTTGCTATTTATTTATCTAGTTTTATTCGCTATTGTCGAGGTTAAGACTCATTGTTAATTTTTTGGTAAAATAAATGCATCAGATAGAAATACGACATGGTGAGCCTGAAGATGCTATAGCAATACAGCAATTGTATACACATCCAGACTTATATATTTGTACTTGTCAGTTCCCTTATCCATCAGTCACTATGTGGAAAAAAAGGCTAATTGAATTTTCTGAACAAAATATTCCACATTTTGTTGCTTCTTTTGACGGTCAAATCGCAGGTCATTTAGCGTTGATCATCGACAATCATCCTCGTCGTCGGCATATCGTCAGCTTTGGTATTGGTGTTGGTGCTGAGTTTTCAGGAAAAGGTATAGGTAAAGCACTCATTAATACGGCAATTGATTATGCTTTTAATTGGTTGGCTGCAACACGTATCGAGCTAGAAGTTTATGCTGATAATGAAAGAGGCCTTCATTTGTATAAAAAATTAGGTTTTGAAGTGGAAGGCATTCGTCGTAATGCAGCCTTTAGAGAAGGTAAATATTGTGATGTTGTGATGATGGCTCAGCTAAAAAGTATCGAATAACTCTGTGGGGGCTTGACGCTGTTTTCATTTTTCAATGATAGAGCCTATTTTACTTTTTGATCCTCTTAATAGTATGACTAGAACAGAAAACAGCAATAACAGCATACTTTTTCTCTTTCTGATGCCGTTAATAGATAACACTATGCATTAATATGTTAGCTTTTTTGTAAGATACGATTAATCTTAATTTTATATCATTCTTCATTAGTCGATGTGGGTTCAGTTTAAAATAGGAAAGGTAAAGATAGGCATGGTAGATAAACTTTTATGATGCGTTTCTTTATCATTCAGCAAGGGTTCTTTTCATATCAGGAAAGATGGCAGATTCTTAGATAAAAATAAGCATGTAAGGGTAGCATGGAAATTTTCTTTACTATTTTAATTTTAATATTGGTAGTTTCTGTTTCAGGTGTCATTACCAAAGTTATTCCTTTTCGCATTCCATTACCATTAATCCAGATTGTGATCGGGGCACTTTTGGCTTGGCCTCAGTTTGGTTTACATGTCACCTTTGATCCTGAACTCTTCTTAGTTTTACTGATCCCTCCTTTACTTTTTGTTGATGGATGGAAAACCCCCACACGTGAATTTATCCAAAATGGTCGAGAGATCTTTATCCTTGTGCTGGTTTTGGTGATGGTGACAGTAGTAGGTATTGGTTACCTTATTTACTGGATAATGCCTAGTATTCCACTTATTTCTGCTTTCGCGCTCGCCGCGGTTCTCTCGCCAACTGATGCGGTGGCATTATCCTCGATTGTCGGTAAGGGGCGAATACCGAAGCGGATCATGGGGGTTTTAGAAGGCGAAGCCTTAATGAATGATGCTTCGGGTCTGGTGGCGCTGAAATTTGCCGTTGCTGTGGCTATGGGCACGATGATATTTACCGTGGGTGGCGCAACCTTTGAGTTTTTTAAAGTGGCAATAGGCGGTTTATTAGCGGGTATTGCGGTAACGTTAGTCTATAGTAAATCTCTGCGATTGATGAGCCGTTGGAGTGGTGATGATCCTGCCACTCAAATTGTCTTTATGTTGCTGTTGCCTTTTGCTTCTTATTTGATTGCTGAACATATTGGCTTTTCCGGGATCCTTGCTGCCGTGGCCGCAGGTATGACTATCAGTAAATCAGGTGTGATCCGCAATGCACCATTGGCGATGCGCTTGCGTGCAGATAGTGTCTGGTCAATGTTAGAGTTTGTCTTTAACGGACTGGTCTTTATTATGCTGGGTTTACAGCTTCCTGTTATTTGGACAAGCTCGGTTATTCAAGCTGATCTTGATCCTGAAGTTGAAGTATGGATGCTGTTTGCCGCCGTCTTTGTTATCTATTTTGCGTTACTGATTTTACGTTTTACATGGTTATGGCTAATGAAGAAAATCAGCCATCTCTTTATGAAAAAACATCCCCTTGATTTCGCCACTTATACGACGAGAGAATTATGGCTGTCTTCTTTTGCCGGGGTTCGTGGTGCTATCACCTTAGCCGGTGCGCTCTCTATACCGCTATTTTTAACTGATGGCAGTACTTTCCCTGGGCGCTACCAGATAATCTTTATCGCGGCAGGGGTGATCCTGTTATCCATTTTGGTCGGTATTATTTCATTACCTTTCTTACTAAAAGGGATTAAAGCTACCGATAAAGAAGCGGATAAAAATGAAGTACGTTATGCCAAGAAAGTCATGGCAGAAGTCGCTATTGTTAGCCTCAATAAAATGGAAGAGCGTTTAGCTGCAAGTACAGAAGAGCAACTAGATGCGGAAGAAATTAATGAAGTAGCTTCTCGAGTTGCCGGTTATTTAAGACGACGTACCGCGGATCAGGACGAGATGATGCACAATATGTTGGTAGAAGATCTGGAAAGACGTTTTCGCCTAACGGCATTGCGTGCAGAGCGTGGTGAGCTTTATCACTTACGTGCAACGCGTAAAATTAGTAACGAAACACTACAACTTTTGCTTCATGAATTAGATTTAATGGAAGCGCTGTTAGTTGAGAAAGACAGTTAATTATGTGGCTACTGGTTATTACAACGTTGTTATGGGCGGCTTCTTTTAGTCTGATTGGTGAATATCTCGCAGGTCAGGTTGATAGTTGGATCTCAGTATTGATTAGAGTGGTGTTAGCTGCCATTGTCTTTTTGCCTTTCCTACGTTGGAAAGGCATTCGCCTTAAAGTGATTTTATTGTATATGGGAGTAGGCGCATGCCAATTGGGTATTATGTACCTGTTTGTGTTCCACGCTTATAACTATTTAACCGTAGCTGAGTTTTTACTCTTTACTGTATTAACACCACTTTATGTCACCTTAATTTATGATCTACTTGAAAGACAACGTTTACGTTGGGGCTATGTCTTTAGCGCACTACTGGCGGTATTAGGGGCGGCCATTATTCGTTATGATCATCTTAGTGATGACTTCTGGCTGGGATTATTATTGGTTCAGTTAGCCAATATTTTCTTCGCCATAGGACAGGTAGGCTATAAACGATTAATGGAAATGCATCCACTTCCTCAACACCACGCATTCTCTTGGTTTTATATCGGGGCGGTGGTGGTTGTGTTAGTCGGCTCGTTATGTTTTGCCGATTGGCAAAAAATGCCAACCACATCGTTACAGTGGGGGGTATTGCTTTGGTTAGGTATTGGCGCTTCTGGAATAGGCTATTTTATGTGGAACTATGGGGCGACACAGGTAGATGCTGGAACCCTTGCGATTATGAATAATATGATGGTTCCAGCGGGATTATTAGTGAACTTCTCTATTTGGCAACAGCATCCTAATTGGCCAAGTTTCATCATAGGCGCGAGCCTGATTGTTGCATCACTTTGGTTCCATCGGCGTTGGATACACCAACCTGTTTTACAAAAGGCAGATGATTAACGGCATGTTGACCTGCTAAGCGTATAAACTCTCGTATTGCCGGTTGATGTTGCTCACCTGTACGGTTAGCTGCATATAACCGGCTCCATAATCCTTCTCCTAAGGTCTTTGTGACCACTAATCCTTGTTTTTCAAAATTCTCTACGGCCCAGTGCGGCAGTGCCGCTATACCCATTCCTGCTGCCACCATTTGAATAAGAAGTAAGGTGTTATCTACATGTTTAAAATGTGGTGTGATCCCTGCGGGCTGTAAAAAATGACGCCAAATATCAAAACGCTCTCTTTGGACGGGATAGATAAACAGTGTTTCTGAGATCAAATCTTGTGGTTGAATATGTAAGCGATTAGCCAGCGGGTGATCCGGAGATAACACAAGCTTAACTTCATAATCAAACAACGCGGTATAGTGCAGGCGTTGGTTATCCAAGATATCAGAAGTGAGTACGACATCTAATTCTCGTTGTAATAAAGCCGGTTGTGGATCAAAAGTGACACCTGAATGGAAGTCGACATTCACATCCGGCCATGTTTGGCGATATTGCTGTAATGCGGGTGTTAACCATTGAATACAGCTATGGCATTCAATAGCAATATTTAAATGAGCATTACCCGGCTCATTACACTCTTCTATCGCTCGGCGCACAATGGGTAGGACTTCTTGCGCTAATCTTAATAACACTTCGCCTTGTGGTGTAAATCGTAGTGGTTGGCTTTTACGGACAAAAATACGATAACCAAGACGATGCTCTAATTCACTAAACTGGTGAGAGAGCGCGGATTGTGTTTGATGTAACTGATTTGCCGCATTGGCAAGAGAGCCTGTTTGCTTAAGTGCCAATATCGTTTTTAAGTGTTTTATTTCTATCATGAGAAACCTTCAGGTTGTGAATGAAAAATTTGCGCTTGTGGTTTATACACTACCTGTAGATTATGGATGTGTAAACATCTAGACGGCTAAAAACAGGATTTTTTATTATGACAATTCGCAATCACACATTAGGTTTCCCACGTATTGGTTTAAATAGAGAGCTAAAAAAGGCACAAGAGAGCTATTGGGCTGGTGATCTTTCTCAGGCAGAACTTCTGGAAGTTGGTAAAGAATTACGCGCTCGTCATTGGCAACAGCAAGCTAATGCAGGAGTCGAATTATTACCCGTTGGCGATTTTGCTTGGTACGACCAAGTCTTGGGTACTAGTCTCCTATTAGGCAATATACCGCCACGCCATCGTAATGAAGATGGTCGCCTAGATCTTGATACTCTATTTCGAGTGGCGAGAGGCAGAGCACCAACGGGTAAACCTGCGGCCGCCTCAGAAATGACAAAATGGTTTAATACTAACTATCACTATATCGTGCCAGAATTTCAGCAAGGACAATCATTTACACTGGCGTGGCAACAGCTACTGGATGAAGTCGATGAGGCTTTAGCATTAGGCCATAATGTGAAACCGGTACTTTTGGGGCCGATCACCTACTTATGGTTAGGAAAAGTTAAAGGACCTGAGTTTGATAGATTGTCACTGTTAGACGCTATTTTACCTGTTTATCAGCAAGTGTTGAGTCAGTTACAGCAAAAAGGTATCGAATGGGTACAAATTGATGAGCCTGCACTGGTACTTGATTTACCCATTGAGTGGCAAAATGCTTATCAAGTTGCTTATCAAGCATTGACTGGACAGGTTAAACTATTATTGACTACCTATTTTGATGGTATTACTCATCATCTTGATATTATTAAAAACTTACCGGTAAATGGACTACATATTGATCTATGTGCAGGACAGGACGCATTGCAAGTTATACACCAAGCATTGCCTAAAGACTGGGTGTTATCGTTAGGGGTCATTAATGGTCGCAACGTCTGGAAAGCGGATCTAACTACCCGTTATCAACAAGTAGTTGCATTAAAAGGTAAGCGTCCATTATGGATTGGCACATCATGCTCTTTGTTGCATAGTCCAATTGATTTAAGTGCGGAGACTAAGCTTGATGATGAAGTGAAAAGCTGGTTTGCCTTTGCGGTGCAAAAATGTGCAGAAGTGGCGTTACTCGCAAAAGCATTAAATGCACCAG
Source organism: Proteus sp. G2609 (assembly GCF_963896135.1). Taxonomy (NCBI): domain Bacteria; kingdom Pseudomonadati; phylum Pseudomonadota; class Gammaproteobacteria; order Enterobacterales; family Morganellaceae; genus Proteus; species Proteus sp. G2609. The sequence continues at coordinate 58,517 of NZ_CAWQNB010000002.1, forward strand.
AAGGTGAATATGACGAACAACTTGCCCAATACAGTGCCCCCATTCGTCAACGTGAACACTCTAGTCGTGTACATAATGCAAAAGTGGCCGCACGCTTGCAGGCGATTAATGCACAAGACAGTGAAAGAACATCGCCTTATCAACAACGAGCTAAAGTGCAACGCGCTCGGTTTAATCTCCCTCTGTGGCCAACGACAACCATAGGTTCATTCCCACAAACTACCGAGATCCGCACAGTACGTTTAGACTTTAAAAAAGGGCGTATTGATACCACTGCTTATCGCACTAATATTAGCGAGCATATTAAGCAAGCTATAGATGAACAAGAGCGCTTAGGGCTTGATGTGTTGGTTCATGGTGAAGCTGAGCGTAATGACATGGTTGAATATTTTGGCGAGCATTTTGAAGGTTATGTCTTTACTCAAAATGGCTGGGTACAAAGCTACGGCTCCCGCTGCGTAAAACCGCCGGTGATCATTGGTGATATTAGCCGTCCTGCACCGATTACGGTAGATTGGGCAACTTATGCTCAATCATTAACCGATAAGCCAGTTAAGGGTATGTTAACTGGGCCGGTGACTATTTTATGTTGGTCTTTCCCGCGTGAGGATGTCAGCCGTGAAACTATCGCTAAACAAATTGCGTTAGCGTTACGTGATGAGGTGGATGATTTACAAAAAGCCGGTATCGGTATTATTCAGATAGATGAGCCTGCATTACGCGAAGGATTACCGTTACGTCGTGATGAGTGGCAAGCATACCTAGATTGGGCTGTTGATGCCTTTAAGCTCAGTGCAGCTATCGCTGATGATGAGACACAAATTCATACACATATGTGTTATTGCGAGTTTAATGACATTATGGAGGCGATTGCTGCATTGGATGCGGATGTGATCACCATTGAAACATCACGCTCAGATATGGAGTTATTAGAAGCCTTTGAACATTTTGATTATCCAAATGAAATTGGTCCTGGGGTATACGATATTCATTCGCCTAATGTACCGAATGTAGAATGGATTGTTGGATTGTTAAGAAAAGCGCAATCGCGTATCCCTGCGGAACGTTTATGGGTAAATCCAGATTGTGGTTTAAAAACGCGGGGGTGGAGTGAAACCCGTGCAGCATTGGCAAATATGGTTGAAGCGGCTAAATATTTACGCCAGAACGTATAATAATATTTAAATAATACATTTTAGTAGCCTGTTATTTTGATGTTATCAATATAATAGGCTATTTTTTTCTTATTAATCAAAAATGTTTATTAATAGGTAAATAAAAATAAGAGATAATCTTATTATTGATATTTTTTAATATTGCTATACTGCACAAAACTTAATTTTATGGATATAGATATTGTGCAAAATGGTATTCACCTGTCAGAAAAAATATTAAATGCATTTCCTACTCGAGCTTTAACATTATCTCCATTAAAAGGGGATGGCGGTTTATTCCGTACCTTATTTTTAGTGATTGCAATGTTAGGGATGACAGTATTTAGTGCTTATCAAATTCCTAATATTGTTTATGATTATCAAATTAGTAAAAACCCCGTATTTATTGATGCCGATGTTGATGGCTCTTGCCGTTCAAAACTATTTGTTTTAACCAATTGTAGTGTTGACTTACGCTATAAAGGTAACGAGGTTTCACGAAATTTTACTTTTCTTGATTTTGGCAATAAAGATATATTGGTTGAGCCAGTAGCAGATGAAAACGATCTGACTAAAATGACCGTCGATGTGGCAATTGATAATATTTGGTTACGCTTAATTAGTGCATTAGTTTTTACTGCATTATTTGCTTTTTGCGTGATCTTTTTCATTTATCGTCAAATGATCAGCAATAAAGTCAAAAAAGTATTGCTTTCAGTAGGCACCAAACCTTTAAAATTAACGGCTATCCCTGCTAAGGTCGTTGTGAGTAATAAACAATTTATTGCTACCTATAAAACCAATGTTGCCGGAAAAGAGACTTCAATTACTTATTCAGGTAATAAGAAAACGCCACCCATTACATTAGAAATGGAAGGCAAAACTTATGTTTTGGCGGTGTACGAGCCACAACAAAATATTCCTTATGTATTAGATGTTCCTTTAGCTCGAATTCAAGCAACAGAAGAAGAAAAACAACGTTTTCATGAGGCATTAATAGAGGAAGGTATTCTCTAATTACGCTTTAATGCAGTGATGAGAGCGATTGATTATAGAAAGCAAGATGGCTATTGCGCTTGATTGGTTAAGAAACGATAGCGCCATAGCCATCATTCAATTTATTAGCCACCAAAGATTTTTGCTTTAAGCATATCCATACCGGCGCTCATTAAATCTAACTCTTTGGGGATAACACCTTCTGGCGTGAGTTTATCAACCAATTTGGGCAAATATTGTGCAGCCATATCAGAGGCTTCAGCGGTATTCATATTGATCTTTGCAGCCAATTCATTAATCACTGGCGATGAAAAAACTTGTACGATTTGCTCGGCATTAATAGGTAAATTACTGCCTGTGCTAATCCAAGATTGGATCAGTTCACTTAATCCTGCGCTATTAAACTGTTTAACCAAGCCTTCAATTCCCCCTTGGGTTTCTACCCATTCGAGTACTGTTTTGAATTGATTAATTTTCTCACCGCCCAACAGGCTTGCGATTTGGTTAAATAAGCTCATGCTTGCTCCAATAACTATCAACGCATTATTACGTTATATTGAGATGTTAATTTTAAAGGCGAGTAGTGTACGTGAAGTTAGTATCTTCATCTATACTCAAGTGATATTTATCCGACTAAGCAAGAATAGAATGCAGGATTTTATTACGCCAAAGCGATATTGATAATGCCGCCATAGCGTCGCTATTCGACACTGTTATTTGTGATAATTATCACGTTTTTATGAAATTGTTACTTTTTTTATTACCTGACAGGTGATGTCAGTCACTAAAAAGGTCTAAAAAACTGATAAAGTAACACTTAATTTAATGAACATTGGTTTTGTCCCATTGAGGAGTCCGATATGTCTGATGTATTTCACTTAGGTTTAACCAAAAATGACCTACAGGGTGCCACTTTAGCAATTGTTCCAGGTGATCCTAAGCGTGTTGAAAAAATTGCCAAATTAATGGATAACCCAGTTCATCTGGCCTCTTTACGTGAGTACACCTCATGGCGTGGTGAAATTGATGGAAAAGCAGTGATCGTTTGTTCTACAGGGATCGGTGGTCCATCAACCTCAATTGCAGTGGAAGAATTAGCACAATTAGGTATTCGTACTTTCTTACGTATTGGTACAACGGGCGCTATTCAAGAGCACATCAATGTTGGTGACATCTTAGTAACCACAGCAGCGGTTCGTTTAGATGGTGCAAGTTTGCACTTTGCACCAATGGAATTCCCTGCAGTGTCTGACTTTGAATGTATGAATGCACTGTATAAAGCGGCTAAAGACAATGGTTCAACGGTTCACGTTGGTGTTACAGCCTCTTCTGATACCTTCTACCCAGGCCAAGAGCGTTACGACACCTATACTGGTCGAGTCGTTCGTCGTTTTAAAGGCTCTATGAAAGAGTGGCAAGAAATGGGTGTGATGAACTATGAAATGGAATCCGCTACATTATTAACCATGTGTGCAAGCCAAGGCTTACGTGCAGGTATGGTTGCAGGCGTTATTGTTAACCGTACTCAACAAGAGATCCCCGATGCTGAATTACTGAAGAAAACTGAAAATAATGCATTAGGTATCGTGATTGAAGCTGCTCGCACTTTAATGAAATAAGTTTTCTAAATGAAATACTAAAGCCTTTAATACATTGGTGTATTAAAGGCTTTTTTTGTGCGGTAATTCATCATGTTAATATGTCAACCATCATAGATTTCTGTTAAGGTCTTGATGGTCTTAACAATACAACAATGAGAAGAGGCATTATGACTGATATCTTACAAACACATCCTTCGGTGTTGCCTTTAACAGGTGGGATTAACTTTCGTGATCTAGGGGGAAAAAAGCTCAGTAATGGCGGTATTATCAAACCCGGCTTACTCTTTCGCTCCGGTTCACTGGATAGATTAACGGATACCGATCAAGCGCTTCTTATTGATAAAAATCTTTTTCAAATCTTAGACTATCGTGACACAGGTGAAATTGTTGATAAGCCGGATCGAGTATGGGAAGGAGCACAATATTACCATGCTCCAGCCAATCCATTATCGAAAGAAGTGTCAGCTAACCTTGAAAAACTCACCCCAGAAATACTGGAACAGTTTGATGCTAAAGCATTTATGTTTCAGCTATATAAATTACTACCTATTAATAATCCGGCTTATAAACAGTTGGCAACGTTGTTGAAGCAACCAGAAAAAGGCGGTGTCATACAACATTGTGCAGTAGGTAAAGATAGAACGGGGGTGGGCTCTGCTTTAGTTCTATTTGCCTTAGGGGCCTCATTAGATGTGGTAATGGAAGATTACTTACTCACCAATGAAACATTAGCGCCTTTCCGCGCTTATCTTTTAGAAGAGCATGCTAAAACACTGAGTGAAAATGTGGTGAATAAATTTGCGTATGTTTATTCAGTACAAGAAGAGTTCCTGCAAACAGCCCTTGCCAGTATTAATCAACACTATGGCAATATCGATACTTGGCTTGAAAAAGATATTGGCTTGGATGCGCAAAGTAGAGAAAGCTTACAAAACTATTTTCTCGAATAGTGAAGTGATTTATATTCGGTTAAAGATGTTGTGCTTTTTTACTGAAATTAACCGAATTTAAGGTCTCTATTGTGACAGTACAAGACATTATTCATACCATCACTCTGTTTGTAAAAGAGCACGAAATATGGGCTGTGCCTATCGTGTTCTTACTCGCATTTGGTGAGTCACTTGCCTTTATCTCGTTATTAATACCTGCCACTGTTATCCTATTAGGCCTAGGAGCATTAATAGGTGAAAGTGGTCTACTCTTTTGGCCAATTTGGCTTGCCGCCGCCCTAGGCGCTTTTTTTGGTGATTGGATCTCCTATTGGGTGGGTTATCACTATAAAGAAGGGGTAAGAAACTTATGGCCGATTTCTCGCTCACCGCAGACCTTGGTAAGAGGGCATCAATTTTTTAATCGCTGGGGTGTTTGGGGGGTATTTATTGGGCGATTTTTTGGGCCTTTTCGGGCAATAGTGCCTTTAGTTGCGGGTATTTGTGCTATGCCACAACGCTATTTTCAGCTGGCGAATTTGGCTTCTGCGATGATCTGGGCATTTGGTATTCTGGCACCAGGGGCGTTTGGTCTGCAATGGCTGGCGAAATGGATAGGATAATTGCGTCCTTTATCGCAAATCAGCGTATGATGTAAATTGTTGCTAGACAATGTTACTGATGCGTTTTAACGTAGCCCGCTAGAAAATAAAAAGGTTACTTGAGTGGATATTCAGTTGTTATACGGGATCATTGGTTTATTAGGCGGTGTTTTGGTGGGGGGGATCGCCGTTTGGTGGCTTATCCAACAACGCTTAGCCGAAAAAGAAAACCTATTACGTGAAAATTATACTCAGCTTGCGGTTGCACAACAAAAAGCATTGGTGATCCCTTCTTTACAACAACAGATAGCGCACTTAGAGCAAGAGTTACGTGCACAACGTGAAATAATTACTTCTCAAGAGGCCGAATTAAGGGAAGTGACCACGCGTTGGGAAGAGAGCCGAATATCCGCTGAAGAGAAACAGCGTTTACTGCTTAATAGTGAACAACGACTAACCACTCAGTTTGAAAATCTGGCTAACCGCATTTTTGAGCAAAGTGGACGTAAAGCGCAAGAGCTTAATCGTCAAGGTTTAACCCATCTCCTTTCTCCATTTCGAGAGCAACTAGAGAGTTTTCGTCGGCAGGTACAAGAAGGTTTTGGACAAGAAGCGCGAGAAAGGCATACACTGGTACATGAAATTCGCCAACTGCAACAACTCAATGTCAAAATGGCGCAAGAAGCCGTTAATCTGACTAATGCCTTAAAAGGGGATAATAAAATCCAAGGCAACTGGGGAGAAACGGTATTAGCGCGGATCTTAGAGTCATCTGGTTTACGCGAAGGGCACGAGTTTGAAACTCAAGTCAGTATTCGCCATGAAAATGGCAGTCGTTATCAACCCGATGTGATTGTGCATTTACCTCATCGTCGAGATGTGATTATTGATGCTAAAATGTCGCTGATTGCTTATGAAAGATACTTTAATAGCAGTGATGAAAATGAACAAAAACAAGCGCTGCATGCTCATGTGAACTCTATCAGAGCGCACATTAAAGGCTTAAGTCTCAAAGATTATCATAAGCTACCGGGAGTGACTTCGTTAGACTACGTTTTAATGTTTATACCGATAGAGCCTGCTTACCTCGTTGCTATTGGTCATTCTCCAGATTTATTAGAAGAAGCATTGAAAAATAATATAATGTTGGTTGGGCCATCTACTTTACTTGTTGCTTTGCGTACAATAGCCGCATTGTGGCGTTATGAATACCAAAGCCAAAATGCGCAAGAAATTGCTGATAGAGCGGCTAAAATGTATGACAAATTAAGACTTTTCGTTGATGATATGCAAGGGCTAGGTAATAGCATTCAAAAAGCGCAATCGGGCTATCTATTAGCGATGAAAAAACTCTCTGAAGGTCGTGGAAACCTTATCAGCCAAGCAGAAGGCTTTAAATCCTTAGGGGTTGAGATAAAAAAGACCATTGATAATGATCTGGTTGAAAAATCAGCTTCTGATTGATTTACATAAATAAAAATAGCGGTTTCCGGGCAAGAAATGTACTGAATTTACTAAATTTTGATTAATTAGCGGGCAAATAATATGACTCAACAATCTAAGGAAACAACAGATTTTGGTTTCCAAACCGTTGACAAAGATGAAAAACAAACCATGGTGGCCAAGGTTTTTCACTCTGTTGCATCTAAATACGATTTAATGAATGACTTAATGTCTTTTGGCATCCATCGTGTCTGGAAACGCTATACCATTGAGGCAAGTGGTGTAAGACGTAATCAACGTGTACTTGACTTGGCAGGTGGAACCGGCGATTTAACGGCAAAATTCTCTCGTTTAGTAGGAGAGAATGGTGAAGTGGTTTTAGCTGATATCAATGACTCCATGTTAAAAATGGGACGTGAGAAACTGCGTGATCACGGTATTGTTGGTAATGTCAGTTATGTACAAGCGAATGCAGAAGAGCTGCCATTCCCTGATGATTACTTTGACTGTATCACTATCTCGTTCGGTTTACGTAATGTGACTGATAAAGCCAAAGCGTTACGTTCTATGTTCCGTGTGCTAAAACCCGGTGGACGTCTATTAGTCCTTGAATTCTCTAAACCCGTTCTTGATCCGCTAAGTAAGATTTATGATGCTTACTCTTTCCATATATTACCAAGAATTGGTCAAGTGATTGTGAATGATGCAGATAGCTATCGCTATTTAACCGAATCCATTCGCATGCACCCAGACCAAGAAACATTAAAAGGAATGATGGAAGAAGCTGGGTTTGATCAGGTTTCCTATACCAATATGACTGGAGGTATAGTTGCATTACACAAAGGGTTTAAATTCTAAGATGGAAAAAGCCACTTTTTCTCATGATATTGCTTCTCAAGTGCTCTATCCACTGATAACTGCATCGATGGAAACGGCACTTAATCATGTTTTATATCAGGAAAATGTGCTTAAACCTGCCCGCAATCGCCTTGCGGGCAAAGTCTTGGCGCTTTCTATTAATGAGTTTCCTCAATCTATCTATTTAATTTTCAGCGAACAGCAAGTTGATGTGTTAACTCAATGGAATGATGAGACTGATTGCACGATAAAAACTAAATTATTAACCTTAATTAAACTCACTGACCGACAAAAGTTGTCTGAATTAATTAATCGTGGTGATATTACCATTGAAGGCGATATGCAGGTGGTACAAAACTGGTCTGCCTTGCTGGATATGGCACCCTGGGAGCCTGCGCAATATTTAGCGCCTTATATTGGTGATTTGGCTGCAGAAGGATTATCGCTTGCAGCAAGTAAAGGGCTCAAATTATTCACTACACTATTTGGCCGACAAAAAGCTTATTTAAGAGACGCTTTGATTGAAGAGTGGAAAACCGCCCCCTCAACATTAGAGACTGTCCATTTTTATGATGAAATAGAACAACTGGCACAGCAAACAGCCGAGTTAGAAAAACGGTTAAGCACCTTGGAGAAAAAATAATGCTCCTCAGTGAGTTAAAGCGCCTTTATCATATTATTAAAGTCTTCTTATCTTATGGGCTTGATGAGCTAATTCCTAAACATCGAATTACCTTGCCTGCAAGATTGGGGTGCCGAGCACTATTTTGGATCAAAAATCAGCATGCCGATAAACCATTAGGTGAGCGCTTACGACTTGCATTACAAACATTAGGGCCTGTTTGGATAAAACTGGGTCAAATGTTATCGACTCGACGTGATCTTTTTCCTCCTCATATCGCTGATCAGTTGGCGTTACTGCAAGATAAAGTAGCTCCTTTTGATGGTAAAAAAGCGCGACAATATATTGAAAAATCATTTGGTGGCCCTATCGATAAATGGTTTGATGATTTTGACGAAACACCTCTTGCTTCTGCGTCAATTGCACAAGTCCATACCGCTACATTGAAAGAAAATGGTAAAGAAGTGGTATTAAAGGTGATCCGTCCTGATATTCAGCCTGTTATTAAAGCGGATATTCGTTTGATGTATCGGTTAGCGAATTTATTGCCATTTTTACCCGATGGGCGTCGGTTACGGCCTAAAGAAGTGATCCGCGAATATGAAAAAACATTACTTGATGAGCTAAACCTATTACGTGAAGCGGCAAATGCCATTCAATTGCGTCGTAACTTTGAAAATAGCTCTATGCTTTATATTCCGGAAGTGTATTCGGATTATTGCCATGAAAATGTAATGGTGATGGAGCGTATTTATGGTATTCCTGTTTCAGATATTGATGCGTTAAATGCCCAAAATACCAATATGAAGCTATTGGCAGAGCGTGGGGTTAAAGTCTTTTTTACTCAAGTATTTAGAGACAGTTTCTTCCATGCAGATATGCATCCGGGTAATGTATTTATCAGTTATGATCATCCGGAAAATCCATACTATATTGGCATTGACTGTGGTATTGTCGGCTCACTGAATAAAGAAGATAAACGTTATTTAGCGGAAAACTTCTTAGCATTCTTTAATCGTGACTATCGTCGTGTGGCTGAGTTACACGTTGATTCTGGTTGGGTACCTGCTGATACCAATGTAGAAGATTTTGAGTTTGCTATTCGCACAGTGTGTGAGCCAATCTTTGAAAAACCCTTGTCAGAAATTTCTTTTGGGCATGTGCTACTGAATCTTTTTAATACGGCTCGTCGTTTTAATATGGAAGTACAACCGCAATTGGTTTTACTGCAAAAAACTTTGTTGTATGTTGAAGGCTTAGGTCGTCAGCTTTATCCACAGCTTGATCTTTGGAAAACCGCAAAACCTTTCTTAGAAGATTGGCTACATAGTCAAATTGGTATTACTGCGTTGGTAAATGGTATCAAAAGTAAGGCGCCTTACTGGATTGAAAAGATGCCTGAATTGCCTGAATTGGTTTATGATAGCCTGAAACAACACAAAAATATGAAGTTAACGCTAGAAAAATTGACGGAACAAATAAGTTCACAGAGAGTCAAACAAAGACAGTCCTATTTTTTATTGGGTATGGGAACAACGCTATTTTTATGCGGTAGCCTGTTTTTTGTTTCTGGTTTTAAAACATTATTTAGTGTTTTTATCAGTTTAGGCCTTCTCGCATGGATTTGGGGCTGGTTTAAATCAGGTAATGCACAATAAAAACACATCAAAGTTTGTCTTTGAACAATTTATAATATGAATTCGAGATTCCCGAAAATTGAATTCGATGTATATAATGGGCACTGTTGTAAAGTATAACTCCTAAAATAGTTGAGGAACATAAAATGGGCGGTATTAGCATTTGGCAATTACTCATCATCGCTGTCATCGTAGTCTTATTATTTGGTACTAATAAACTGCGCACTTTAGGCTCAGATTTGGGTGCTTCAGTCAAAGGCTTTAAAAAAGCGATGGGTGACGAAAACCAAAAAGAGACCAACAACGCAGAAAAAACCACGAACGACGCAGATTTTGATACTAAAAATTTAGCGCAGAAGACTTCGACAGAAGAGAAGTCAACCACTGAGAGCAAAAATAAAGAGCAGGTGTAAACCGTGTTTGACATTGGTTTTAGTCAGCTGCTATTGGTCATGGTGATAGGTCTTGTTTTTCTGGGGCCAGAACGATTGCCCGTAGCAGTAAAAACAATTGCTGGCTGGGTAAGGGCATTACGCTCTTTGGCGGCGAATGTGCAAAATGAGCTAACTCAAGAACTAAAACTTCAAGAGCTTCAAGAGAGCCTGAAGAAAGTGGAAGAGAAAGCGAATTTGCAAACATTATCCCCTGAGCTAAAAGCGTCGATGGATGAGTTAAAAGAGGCTGCACAGTCTTTAAAAGAAACTTATCAAGCACCTACAACGCCAGGATCTACAGAGACAGAGCAGTCTGTAAAAACCGACTCTACGGAACCTACGCCTTCTGATTTAGCGGCACTGGCTGAAGCGAATGAAGCGAATGACGATGTTCAACACAGTTCCAAAACGGTAACTGAAAATACAGAACATGTTATTAAGCCAGATGTTCCTGTTACCAAAACAGTAACAGTAGAGAAGAAAACAACTGATCAGGCAAATGGTGAGCACTAAAACATGGCAGTAAATGATACCCAACCGCTGATCAGCCATTTAATAGAACTGCGTAAGCGTCTAATGTACAGCTTAGTTTCAGTTCTAGTGGTTTTTCTGGCTTTGGTTTATTTTTCTAACGATATCTATCAATTAATCTCGGCACCTTTACTTGATAAGTTGCCGCAGGGGTCAAATATGAGTGCGACTGATGTTGCCTCTACTTTTTTGACGCCAATTAAATTGACTATTATGGTATCCGTTTTTGCTTCTGTTCCTGTGATCCTTTATCAGGTATGGGCTTTTATCGCACCAGCACTGTATAAACATGAACGCCGCTTAATGTTACCGTTACTGGTTTCAAGTACCGTATTATTTTATCTCGGTATGGCGTTTGCGTATTTTGTTGTGTTTCCACTTGCATTTGGTTTCTTTGTGAATACTACCCCAGAAGGGGTTAACTTTATTCCAGATATCAGTAAGTATTTAAGTTTCGTAATGACGCTGTTTATGGCGTTTGGGGCCGCATTTGAAGTTCCTATTGCGATCATCTTGCTGTGTTGGAGTGGTGTCACAACACCTGATGCATTAAAGAAAAAACGTCCTTATATCTTAGTGGGTGCTTTTGTTATTGGCATGGTATTAACGCCACCCGATGTTTTTTCTCAAACATTATTAGCAATACCGATGTATTTATTGTTTGAGATTGGTGTCTTGGTGTCCCGTTTTTATGTCAATAATGGCAGAAGAAAAACACCAGAAGAAGAAGCTGAAGAGGCTGAGGCGCAAGCAACAGAACAGCAGAAATAATTTTAGGAAGTGAGTTTTCTAAAAACATAATTTATTAACCCAGCTAAGGCTGGGTTAACTTTTTAGAAAGGCTCTTTTTTAAACTCTTTATTATCAACGGATTTTTTCACTTCATTATTTAATATTTTTAATAGCAAAATAGAGCGAGTTTCGCCGTCTGGCTCTTGGTATATCGCTTTGATCCCCTGAAAAACACCTTCCGTAATTAATACATAATCACCACTATGCGGCACATTTTCTTCACTGTAGATAACCGAAGACGGTGTCGGCGATTGTAAGGTATCTATAACCTCTTGTGGCACTGTGACAGGATAGCGTCCAAAGCGCACAAAGGCATTAACACCACGGGTAGAATTTATCGTAGTGGTATGAATGACCTCTGGATCAAATTGAATAAATAGATAATTCGGGAACAAAGGCTCGGTGACCAAAGTTCTTTTATTTCTTATTAACTTTTCTATTGTCACCATCGGCGTAAAGCAGATCACCTGCTGACGTTCTAAGTGTTCGATCGCCCGAGCGATTTGTCCGCGTTTACAATACAGAAGGTGCCAGTTTTTCATAATAGAGACAAAGGGTTAGTTGATTCTAATTAGGAGGATAATAGCAAATTTATGATAAAGGTAACAGTAATCTGTCGGTAAATGTAACAAGTGAAATGCAATTTTATACTAGAAAATGATCACTGAAACCGTGTTCAGACGCAATAAATGCAGTGGTTTTGAGAAGTTTCAATCTTATCTCAGATAGAGGTAACAAGTTGACAAAAAAATGATGGCAAAAACAAGAAAAAACTCCCAAGATAATTATCTTAGATCCTGATCCATAATTATAAAGAGGTTTTCAAATGGAAGTTTTTTTATTGAGTAATGGGAAGATTGCCGGGGACCCACAATGGTTAAGTTACGCCAAAGATAATATCGACAGCATGATTAAAAAGCGTGGTATTCGTTCTGCCGTGCTTATTGCATATGCGGTTATTCGTTCTGATCACGACCAACGTGCTCGTGAATTATCAGAAGTATTAGGTATTGAAGTGACTTGTATTGAACATTTTGATTCAGAAGTGGAAGCCATTAACAATGCTGAGTGTATTTTAGTTAGTGGGGGGAATACGTGGTTATTAAACCAAATGCTGCATGAGAAAGGATTAGTGGTTCCTATCCAGCGTGCAGTTCGTGAACGTAATATCCCTTATATCGGTTGGAGTGCGGGTTGTAATGTTGCCACTCCGACTATCCGTACTACAAATGATATGCCTGTGCGCTGTTCTGTTGTTATGCCTTCACTGGGATTATTTCCTGTACAAATTAACCCGCACTATATTGATGCCACCATTAGTGGACATATGGGCGAAACTCGAGATGAGCGTATTGCGGAGTTTTGTGCGATGAACCCAGACGAGATAGTGGTTGCCATTCGTGAAGGTAGTTACTTATATATTCAGGGGGAAGAGTTACGTTATTACAGCGCTAAAAATGAAGGCTTTAAAATTTTCCAACATGGAAAAACTTTTCCAGAACAGTTTGATACAAAAATGTTGGCAAAATGGGTTCCATTTCGCTGTTTATAATAATAATTTGCAATCTCATATAAAAGGCATTGCTTTTTAGTGAGTTATGCGTTTAGCTTATAGTGTTTCAAAGAGGGCTTTGCCCTCTTTTCTCTCACTCACTGGCTCGTAAGATTATGATGAAATACCGCGATTTAAGAGATTTCCTTTCATTACTCGAAGAAAAAGGTGAATTAAAACGCATCACCTTTGAAATAGATCCCTACCTTGAAATGACCGAAATAGCGGACAGAACATTACGTGCTGGTGGGCCTGCACTGTTATTTGAAAATCCTAAAGGGTTTGATATGCCAGTGCTATGTAATTTATTTGGTACACCTGAGCGTGTTGCTATGGGGATGGGGCAAGATGATGTTAAAGCCTTACATGAAGTGGGTAAGCTATTAGCATTTTTAAAAGAGCCTGATCCTCCGAAAGGATTTCGTGATCTTTTTGATAAGTTACCTAAATTTAAGCAAGTTTTAAATATGCCAACTAAGCGCCTGAGCAAAGCCCCTTGTCAGGAGGTTGTGTTAACTGGCGATGATGTTGATTTAACTAAGATCCCCGTGATGCATTGTTGGCCTGAAGATGCAGCACCTTTGATTACATGGGGACTTACAGTAACGCGAGGGCCATTTAAAGAGCGTCAGAATTTAGGTATTTATCGCCAACAAGTGCTTGGTAAAAATAAAGTGATTATGCGTTGGCTATCTCATCGCGGTGGCGCGTTAGATTTCCAAGAATGGTGTCAAAAACACCCAGGAGAACGCTTTCCCGTTTCTGTTGCATTAGGGGCTGATCCTGCGACAATTTTAGGTGCCGTAACGCCAGTACCAGATACATTATCTGAATATGCCTTTGCTGGATTATTGCGAGGTAATAAAACAGAAGTCGTTAAATGCCTTTCCAATGACTTGGAAGTCCCGGCAAGTGCCGAAATTATTCTTGAAGGGTATATCGAACCCGGTGAGCTTGCACCAGAAGGGCCATATGGTGATCATACTGGTTATTATAATGAGATTGACTCTTTTCCAGTATTTACCATAACACATCTAACACGTCGTAAAGATGCTATCTATCACTCTACTTATACAGGGCGCCCACCGGATGAGCCGGCAGTATTAGGCGTTGCGCTTAATGAAGTATTAGTACCGATATTACAAAAACAATTTCCTGAGATTGTCGATTTTTATTTACCTCCTGAAGGTTGCTCTTATCGTTTAGCGGTTGTGACCATGAAAAAGCAGTATGCTGGTCACGCTAAACGCGTAATGATGGGAGTTTGGTCTTATTTGCGACAATTTATGTATACTAAATTTGTGATTGTTTGCGATGATGATGTGAATGCAAGAGATTGGAAAGATGTGATTTGGGCTATCACAACTAGAATGGATCCCGCAAGAGATACCATTATGATGGAAAATACGCCAATTGATTATCTTGATTTTGCTTCACCTGTTTCAGGTTTAGGCTCCAAAATGGGGTTAGATGCGACCAATAAATGGCCCGGTGAAACAGAGAGAGAGTGGGGGCGACCTATCGTAATGACGGATGAAATAAAACAGCGGGTCGATACTATTTGGGAACAGCTCGATATTGTTAAATAATAATAGAGGAACAACATGGCGATACTGAACTGTAAAGTCTCACTCGTTGAGCCGATAACAGATACGGTGTATCGGGTAAGATTATTACCTGATGGCCCATTTGATTTTCAGGCTGGACAATACCTTTTAGCGGTTATGGATGAGCGAGATAAGCGCCCATTCTCTATTGCCTCTATTCCCGAAAATAAAGACTTTATTGAGCTTCATATTGGCGCGTCAGATCTGAATCTTTACGCAATGGCTGTGCTCGATCTTATTTTAGAAACTCAACAATTAAAGATTGATATTCCCCATGGTAATGCGTGGTTTAGACAACAGAGCCAACGTCCTTTGTTGCTTATCGCAGGAGGAACAGGATTTTCTTATACTCACTCTATCTTGCTAGCGGCATTACAAGAAAATCCTCAACGTGCGATAACGCTTTATTGGGGAGGACGAGAGCAGGTACATCTTTATGATCTTAATGAGTTGCAAGATTTAACGGAAAAGTATCCCTCATTATCAGTCGTACCTGTTGTTGAACAACCTGATGATGCTTGGCGTGGTAGAAAAGGGACTGTATTAACGGCAATTAGTGAAGATTTTGGCGATTTATCATCCTATGATATTTATATCGCAGGACGTTTTGAAATGGCTAAAATAGCGCGAGATCGTTTTTGTAATGAGCGTAATGCTGATAGAGAACGCTTATTTAGTGATGCTTTTGAGTTTATTTAATAAGCAATAACGATAAAAAAACCATAAAAAAACCATAAAAAAACCCGCCCCTGACGGCGGGAAAATGGTTAAAAAACCAAGCAATCAAACATGTCAACCAAGTGATATTACTCAAAATGAAAAATCATCTTGATTAAACTCGCTCAATAATGGTTGCTATCCCTTGGCCTAATCCAATACACATTGTCGCTAATCCTAATTGTGCATCTTTACGCTCCATAATATTTAATAGCGTGGTGGTTATTCTGGCACCAGAACAACCTAATGGATGCCCAAGTGCAATAGCACCACCATTAAGATTGATTTTGTCATCAATGCTATCGAGTAAATTCATTTTTTTCATGCAAGCTAAGGATTGCGCTGCAAAGGCTTCGTTAAGTTCAAAGATATCAATATCACTGAGGGTTAACCCTGCTTTCTTTAGCGCTATTTCAGTGGCAGGAACGGGACCATATCCCATGATTGCCGGATCACAACCTGTTACCGCCATCGAACGAATAATTGCACGGGGTTTTAAATGATGTTGCTTAGCATAACTTTCGCTCGTGATAAACATCGCGGATGCCCCATCAGAGACGGCCGATGAATTCCCCGCAGTGACGGAGCCCGTGGCGGGATCAAACACGGGTCTAAGTTGTGCTAATTCATCAAGGCTTGGGTTATAACGGATAACCTCATCCGTGCTGACGCGTATAAAATCTCCTGCTGCATCATGACCATTAATGGCAACAAGTTCGTTGTCAAAATAGCCTTTTTGGGTCGCAAGGGCGGCTAAATGGTGTGAGCGATAGGCAAATTTGTCTTGTTCTTCGCGAGATATTTGAAATGATTTTGCTAACATTTCTGCAGTTAACCCCATTGAGAATGAGGCCTTTGCCACAGAAAGATTTAATGCTGGGTTAAAGTCAGCATTATAGGTCATCGGTACATGACCCATATGTTCAACGCCACCAATTAAAGCAACTTGGCTCTCTCCTAACATAATTTGGCGAGCACCATCATGCAAGGCTTGCATCGAAGAGCCACATAAACGATTGACGGTTACTGCCGGAACTTTATGTGGTAATTCTGCTAATAGTGCGGCATTACGTGCAATATTAAAGCCTTGCTCTAAAGTTTGTTGCACACAGCCCCAAATCACATCGCCAATATCATTGGGATCAATATCAGGGTTACGCTTAAGCAAAGCTTGCATTAATTGCGCAGAGAGATTTTCAGCTCTTACATGGCGAAATGCCCCGCCTTTTGAACGTCCCATTGGGGTGCGAACACCATCAATTATGACAACCTTTTCCATTTCTTCTCCCCTTAAGCGAGTTCTCTGATGTTAACATCTACTTTTGCAGGCTTTGGATAGTAGGTTTCGTTACGTAATGCTTTTTGTTTTAAGCTCTCAGGAATTTGGTAAAGTGGCCCTAATTCTGAGTATTGCTCTGCATTTGCAACAAATTGTGCTAATCCAATGGTATCGAGGTAACGGAAGACACCACCACGGAAAGGAGGGAAGCCTAAACCATATACTAATGCAATATCGGCTTCTGCAGGTGAGGCGATAATGCCTTCATCTAAGCAACGAATAACTTCATTGATCATTGGGATCATCATACGAGCAATAATAGTGTCTTGGTTAAATTCCTGTTTTTTACCGACATGATGTTCAATAAGGCTGTGAATATCGTTATCTACCTGCTTTTGTTTTTTACCACGCTTATCAATAGTGTAGTCATAGAAACCATGATTATTTTTTTGACCATAGCGTTGTTGCTGATATAAAAGCGCAATAACATCTTTATCAATACTGCCCATTCTGTCTGGGAAACCTTGAGCCATCACTGCTTGAGCATGATTCGCTGTATCGATACCGACAACATCCAGTAAATAAGCCGGACCCATTGGCCAGCCAAAGGCTTTTTCCATCACTTTATCTACAGCAATAAAATCAGCACCATCTCTTAATAAAAGAGAAAATCCGGCGAAATAAGGGAAGAGCACGCGATTGACAAAGAACCCCGGGCAGTCATTAACAATGATTGGCGTTTTACCCATTTTGCTAGCATAACTGACAATGCGATTAATCGTCTCTTCGCTGGTTTTTTCACCTTTAATGATCTCAACTAAAGGCATGCGGTGAACGGGATTAAAGAAGTGCATTCCACAGAAATTTTCAGGGCGTGTTAGTGATTTGGCAAGTAGCGAAATGGGGATTGTTGAGGTATTCGAAGCAAGTACAGCATGATCAGCAAGGAGCGCTTCGGTTTCAGCAAGTACAGAGGCTTTTACTTTAGGGTTTTCAACCACCGCTTCGACCACAATTTGTGCATCAGCTACACTGGCATAGTTTAGGGTAGGATGAATAGAGGCGAGGGTTTTTGCCATATCAACGGCACTCATACGTCCTTTTTCTTGACGTTTTTGTAGCAGACTGAGTGCTTCTGTCATACCCAATTCAAGGGAGTTGGCATTAATATCTTTCATGGTAACAGGAATGCCTTTTAGTGCAGATTGATAGGCAATTCCGCCACCCATGATCCCCGCGCCTAATACTGCCGCTTGTTTTGGCAAGCTAGCATGACGTTTTTTAGTAATACCTTTCACATATTGATCATTAAGGAAAATACCCACTAATGCTTTGGCAACATCGGTGCGGGTCAGTTTGACAAAGTTTTCTGTTTCCAATTCAAGTGCCGCTTTTCTATCTAGAAATGCGGCTTTTTCTATCGTATTAACGGCGGTCATTGGGGCTGGATAATGAGGGCCTGCGACTTTCATCACCATGCCTTTTGCCACAGCAAATGACATTTTATGTTCAAGTTCCGTTAATCTTAACGCCACAGTTTTAGGTTGACGAGCAGCTTGCCAGTCAAATTTGCCATCAATGGCTTGCTCTATCAGTGAAATGGCACTTTCTTTTAGCTTATCAACAGGGACAATAGCTTGAATTAAGCCATTCTTAAGTGCCGTTTCGGCATTAATATCTTTACCTGCGGTAATAATTTCTAAGGCATTATCAACGCCAATAAGGCGAGGTAGCCGAACAGAGCCACCAAAACCCGGCATAATACCAAGTTTTGTTTCGGGTAAACCAATGCGTAAATCCGGTGATGCAATACGAAAATCCGTTGCTAATACACATTCACAGCCACCGCCTAGGGCGTAGCCATTAATGGCAGAAACTGTAGGAACGGGGAGATCTTCTAATCGATTGAAAATATGATTAGCAAAATGTAGCCATTGTGTCAGTTCTTCAACGGGTGCATCAAAAAGTGATAAAAATTCGGTAATATCGGCACCAACAATAAAGGCGGGTTTTTCTGAACGTAAAATAACCCCTTTTAGATCAGATGTGTTTTCTAATACTGTTAACGCTTCGCTTAACATTGCCACCGTTTTTGTATCTAATTTATTAATAGAACCGCTAGCATTGAAAACGAGCTCAACAATACCTTGCTTCACCCAATCGGCTTGAATATTTTCGCTTTGATAGAGCATTTGTATTCTCCCTAAAGTATAAACTGGTATGACCAGATAGTTAGAGTGTGAATACAATGTTAATTAATTGCAAATATTTGATTAAGGAAATGTAGGGCTGATCACAATGAAATTATCTAATATATTGATTTTTATATGATTGGTTTAAATGAATAAATCAGCATAATTAAGGATCGTAAAAACATAGTAATAAGTCATGGTA
Organism: Proteus sp. G2609; assembly: GCF_963896135.1. Taxonomy (NCBI): domain Bacteria; kingdom Pseudomonadati; phylum Pseudomonadota; class Gammaproteobacteria; order Enterobacterales; family Morganellaceae; genus Proteus; species Proteus sp. G2609. The sequence goes on from NZ_CAWQNB010000002.1 coordinate 77,665, forward strand.
AGCTATTTTTGCTATGGTGTTACCCTGTAAAAGAGTTGGCGTGTTAAGCTGAATAATTAACAATAAATAAAGATAGGTGATTAGTAATGGAAAAATTGCTTTCTCTGTATCAAGAACATATCAAAACACTACAAAATCGTACTCGTGATGCTTTATCTAGACACCACCTTGATAATGTCTTGATTCACTCTGGTGAACCTATTGGTGTTTTCCTTGATGATAGTGATTACCCTTTTAAAGTGAATGCACACTTTAAAGCGGGGGTGCCAGTAACTGATGTGCCACATTGTTGGTTATTGGTTGATGGTGTCAATAAACCAAAACTCTGGTTCTATTCACCTGTTGATTATTGGCATAGTGTTGAAGCTTTACCAAGTAGCTATTGGACCCATGAAATTGAGCTGATCCATTTAAAAAATGTCGATGATATTCAAAAAGAGCTAGCACCTTTTATTAATAAAAATACTGCTTATATTGGGCCAAATACACAACGGGCTGATTCATTAGGTGTCAGTCTTGATAATGTTAATAACCAATCTCTTCTTAATTATTATCATTATTATCGTGCTTATAAAACGGGTTATGAACTGGCATGTATGCGCGAAGCGCAGAAAATGGCAGTCAATGGACATATCGCCGCTCGTGAGGCATTCCAAGCTGAGTTAAGTGAATTTGATATTAATATGGCTTATTTAATGGCAACAGGACATCGGGACACAGATGTACCTTATGGCAATATTGTTGCATTAAATGAACATGCTGCTGTTTTGCATTACACCAAATTAGATCATCAATCGCCAGATGAATATCGTAGTTTCCTCATTGATGCAGGAGCAGAGTATAATGGGTATGCTGCGGATATTACGCGTACTTATTCAGCGAAAGAAAATCATGAATTTACTGCTTTAGTCAAAGATATGAATGATGCGCAACAGGCATTGATAGCGACAATGAAAGCGGGAGTACGCTACAGCGAATATCATATTCAAATGCATCAACGTATTGCCGGATTATTACATAAATACGGTATTGTTAAGGGAATTAGCGAAGAAGAGATGGTGAGTGAAGGATTAACAACTCCCTTCTTACCACATGGATTAGGCCATGCGCTAGGTTTACAAGTTCATGATGCGGGTGGATTTATGCAGGATGATAAAGGGACTCATTTAGCTGCGCCAGCCATGTATCCTTTCTTACGTTGTACACGTATTGTAGAGCCGGGAATGGTACTTACCATTGAGCCAGGATTCTATTTTATTGATTCATTATTAGCACCTTGGCGTGAAGGGAAATATCGTAGTCATTTTGATTGGCATTTGATTGAACACTTCAAGCCTTTTGGTGGCATTCGTATTGAAGATAATATTATTATCCACGATAACAAAATTGAAAATATGACAAGAGACTTACATTTAGCCTGATGAAAGCTTATTTGATCCCCGCTGAAACGGTAGAATTCAGTGAAGAAATAAAGAAGAGCCGTTTTATTACATTTATTGCTCATACTGAAGGGATTGAGGCTGCCAAAGCGTATATCCAATCAATTAAAGCGCAGTTTCCCGATGCTCGGCATCATTGTTGGGCATTTGTTGCTGGAAGACCTGATGATTCACAACAGTTAGGATTTTCTGATGATGGTGAACCAACAGGTACGGCGGGAAAACCTATTCTAGCACCCCTGTTAGGGAGTGGTATGGGAGAGGTGACTGCGGTTGTGGTACGTTATTTCGGCGGGATCAAATTAGGCACTGGCGGATTAGTTCGTGCTTATGGCAATGGGGTACAGCAGGCATTAAAACTTTTGCCAACGAAAACCAAAGTACCTCAGCGCCGATTTCTTGTGGAGTGTGAATATTCCTTAGTGTCATTACTTGAGCAAGTTATTGCAGAATATCAAGGGAAGATCCTCTCTAGTGAATATACTGATAAAGTCACTTTTGAACTATCATTGCCAGCAGTAGAGAGTGAAAAAGTTGAAAGTAAACTACGCGATATCAGTCGTGGCAGTATGCAATTAATATGTTTAGAACCGAATGAATAATCGTTGCTACCAAGGAAATCGCTAAATGCATTTTCGTTCAATAACCCGAATTGTTGGGCTACTTGTTATTTTATTCTCTGTCACGATGATCATCCCCGGTATCGTTGCGTTGATCTATCGGGATGGTGCAGGACGAGCATTTAGTCAGACATTTATTGTCGCTCTTATTATTGGGCTAATGTTGTGGATCCCCAATCGAAACAATAAAAGTGATCTAAAACCCAAAGAAGGTTTTCTTATTGTGGTTTTATTTTGGACTGTGTTAGGCAGCGTAGGGGCATTGCCTTTTATTTTTTCGGAACAACCTCATCTATCGATTACCGATGCCTTTTTTGAATCTTTTTCCGGATTAACAACCACAGGGGCTACGACACTTGTTGGGTTGGATAGCTTACCTAAAGCGATTTTATTTTATCGCCAAATGCTGCAATGGTTAGGGGGAATGGGGATCATCGTATTAGCGGTGGCAATTCTTCCACTGTTAGGCGTTGGGGGAATGCAGCTTTATCGGGCAGAAATGCCGGGGCCTTTGAAAGACAATAAAATGCGCCCAAGGATCGCAGAAACTGCGAAAGCATTGTGGCTGATTTATGTCTTACTCACTATTATTTGTGCCCTTGCGTTGTGGATTGCGGGTATGGACGTGTTTGATGCTATCTCGCATAGTTTTTCTACCATTGCAATCGGTGGATTTTCTACCCATGATGCAAGCATTGGCTATTTTAATAGTCCAACAATTAACGTCATTATTGGTGTTTTTCTATTAATTTCAGGGTGTAACTTTGCTTTACACTTTTCGGTTTTAACAGGGCGAAGCCTCAATATTTATTGGCGTGATCCTGAATTTCGCATGTTTATCTTTATACAGCTCGGATTAGTGATTATTTGTAGCCTTATTCTATGGCTCTATTCGGTATATGACTCTGGATGGACAACAATTAATCAAGCTTTTTTCCAAGTTGTTTCAATGGCAACAACCGCAGGGTTTGCAACAGATAGTTTTGCCCAATGGCCAACTTTTTTACCTCTGTTACTGTTGTGCTCTGCCTTTATCGGGGGCTGTGCTGGTTCAACGGGGGGGGGATTAAAAGTAATCCGCATCTTACTGCTATTTTTACAAGGCTCTCGTGAATTAAAACGTCTTGTACACCCTAATGCGGTTTATACGATTAAACTAGGACATCGAGCATTACCAGAGCGTATTATAGAAGCGGTTTGGGGCTTTTTCTCAGCATATGCTTTAGTATTTATTATTAGCTTGATGCTATTAATAGCGACAGGCGTTGATGAGTTTTCTGCTTTTTCTGCTATTGCTACAACACTTAATAATTTGGGTCCAGGATTAGGTATTGTTGCTGATAACTTTACAACAATGAATCCAGCCGCTAAGTGGATACTTGTTGTCACCATGTTATTTGGCCGATTAGAAGTTTTCACATTATTGGTTTTATTTACACCAACATTTTGGCGTGATTAACCAAAAACAAGGAGTGATGTATGAGCGCGCTGTTGCTGTACTGCAGTACAGATGGTCAAACTAAAAAAATAATGACGCACATAGCTAATGAACTAAGACAACAGGGCTATGAATGTGATGTAAGAGATTTAACTGCTGTTCACCATAGCCTTAATTTATCTGCTTATAATAAAGTGTTAGTTGGGGCATCAATTAGATATGGCTATTTTAATAAAGTACTGGATAAATTTATTACCCAACACCTTTCTCAATTAAATAGTATGCCATCCGCCTTTTTTGGGGTGAACCTTACGGCAAGAAAAGCTGAAAAGAGTACGCCAGAAACCAATGCTTATATGCGTAAGTTTTTAGATAAGACTCCATGGAAGCCTAGATTAACAGGTGTTTTTGCAGGCGCGCTTCTTTACCCACGTTATAAATGGATTGATAGAGTGATGATCCAGCTTATTATGAAGATGACTAAGGGTGAAACCGATCCAACAAAAGAAATCGAATATACTGATTGGAATAAAGTTAGCGAATTTGCGACAAAATTTTCCAAAATTGAGTGATATCTGTTCGTTGTGACCTGTTTTTTGTACGTATTGTTGGGGTTTTAATCGAACGGTGAATTTTTTTCAAAAAACACTTGCGCTAATCTGAGAAGCCCCTATAATGCGCACCCACTGACCGACGATGAGCTGACAACAGCAACGACGGAAAGGGAAGAGAAAAGAAAAAAGTTTGAAAAAACTCTTGACTCTTCAGAGGAATAGCGTAATATACGCCTCCTCGCAACAACGCAGAAGGCCGGAAACGGCAGCGACAGTTGCACTGCTCTTTAACAAATTATCAGACAATCTGTGTGGGCACTCGCAGAGACGATATCTTCTAAAAAATTAGATGTATCAAGTCTTGAAGAGTGACTAACAAGTTAATTCATATAATGAATAAGCTAAGTTTTCGATTTCTTTGAGCATCAAACACTTTTAATTGAAGAGTTTGATCATGGCTCAGATTGAACGCTGGCGGCAGGCCTAACACATGCAAGTCGAGCGGTAACAGGAGAAAGCTTGCTTTCTTGCTGACGAGCGGCGGACGGGTGAGTAATGTATGGGGATCTGCCCGATAGAGGGGGATAACTACTGGAAACGGTGGCTAATACCGCATAATGTCTACGGACCAAAGCAGGGGCTCTTCGGACCTTGCACTATCGGATGAACCCATATGGGATTAGCTAGTAGGTGGGGTAAAGGCTCACCTAGGCGACGATCTCTAGCTGGTCTGAGAGGATGATCAGCCACACTGGGACTGAGACACGGCCCAGACTCCTACGGGA
>NZ_CAWQNB010000003.1:0-181716 GCF_963896135.1 Proteus sp. G2609
TAAACAATTTGGTGTATTTTGATTGTTTCTCTAAATAGGTGTAAATATCACCTGCTATTCTCCTTTCTCTTACCTATCAATGGTTTTCGTTTTCTAAAAATTGGCAAACTTTCAATAAACTTGTTTAAAATTAACGAGTAAAAAAGAAAGTATAAAAAAAACACAACCCTTTATTGATGCATATTACTTGCTATAGTGATGCTGCAACTGACTTTTGTTGTTTATTATCTAATTGAAAAGGTTACGAAAATGAAGCAACGTAAATTTCTTACACGTTTTGAAGTGAATGCTATTTTAAAGCAAGCTAAGGAAGGTAGGTATCCCGAAAGAGATTACTGTATGTTTTTAATGTGTTTTTTACATGGTTTTCGTGTTAGCGAACTATGTAATTTAACATTAAGCGATATTGATCTAGAAAGTAGAATACTCTATGTCAGGCGTTTAAAAGGTGGGCTTTCAACAACACAACCTATTATTGATGAGGAATATGAAGCCTTATGCAACTGGTTGAAAAGTAGAGAAAACTGGAGAGAATCAGATTCTGAATGGGTATTTTTATCACAAAAAACGGGACCAATTTCCCGTCAACAAGTTTATGGGTTATTACGCCGTTTAGGTAAAAAAGCCAATGTTTCTATTAGTCCACACCCTCATATGTTACGCCACGCCTGTGGCTACGCACTGGCGGATTTAGGCAGAGATACACGTTTAATTCAAGACTATTTAGGCCATCGCAATATTTCCCATACGGTTATTTATACAGCAAGTAACTCAAAACGATTTATCAATATGTGGGAAACGCGAAACTCACAATAGTTCTTTATTAATAGATTACTTAAAAAGTTAATATCAATAATTGAGTACGTTTTATTTTACAATAAGAATATAGATATTTTTTTCTTTTTAATTCAAATTAGGATTTATATTAAAAATTATATCATTTAATATAAATAATCACGATAGTAATCTTAATAAAGAATTAATTAATGATACTTGATTTTAATAAACCCGGTCATATTTGGTGTACTAATTTTTTTTGAAATATAATCATTTTTATTCCAATAGACTCTATCTTAGAAGGTATCCATTTACCCACAGAAAAACATTAAAAAGATTTATCATTAATAATTTAACTTAGTATAAGAGATATATTCAAAATACAATTAATTCTGATTTTTTCGTCTCTTTCTACACATTTATAATGCTCATAAAGCAATCACTACCCATCTAAGCTCGCTTAGGGATAGTGATTGCAAGCCTAATGAGTGCAACATAACTCGACAGTCAATATCGCTATAGCGATCATTAAGGGAAAACATCCCCTTAGCCTGACCTAAATAGGTTGCTTATTTAAGGACTTTTTCTTGTAAGAGGTAAAGGTTAATACAGAAATGCGTCTAGTGCTTTTTTGGCTAAAAGATTGCTTCGTCGACTTAGCGGTTTGCCACTTTTGACCGACGTTGAAGTAATACAGTCCTCAAAAAACCAGTAAATGGGTGTGTTTAAGAACTTAGCTAATAGCACTAGATAAGTAAGATCTATTTTGTTTAACCCTCGCTCATAGCGTGAGAATTGTTGTTGGCTAACCCCTAGTTTTGCCGCCAATTGGCTACCTGTGTAACCTAACTCTTTACGCCTTTTTTGTATGCGCTTACCTACCAGTGCATTGACATCAATATTTGCACGACGATATTTCACCATGATATTTCAACCTTTTATTATTATGGTAACGTTAGAATCAACGCGCCAGAGCCAGAAAAATACCCTGGAGCAACATGTCCATTGGTTCTCAATTTAGAACTCACTTGTATAGAAACCATTTTGCCTTTTGCGACAAAGATAGCCTCTCCCTCTTCGCCAGATTTATCATTAATATATAAATCAGCATATAAGCTATTGTCATTACGTAGTGGGACTTGACGATTATTCATTCCTGTTGCAACAACCTGTAAAGAAACATCACGATTACACGTCACATTCACAGTTTGAGAACGAACCGCATTGTCTAATTCATTTTCCCCCACATTGCCGTAATCCAACTCAACAGAATGGGCTAACACATCACAATGTCCAACAGGAGGGGGAGCAATTGCACAAATAGAACCCGGTAATAAATAGCCATCTTCAGCAAAACCATAAGCATTTGGCTGATAAAATATACCAACGCACTCTTGTATGGTTGATGTATCAACATATCGATGAATGGCAACTCCTGGGCCATAAGGGAATCCTCCTAATTCTTTCATAACAGCAATACGTAGATCTTCCATTCTTCGATATTTATGCCCATCACTTAAAATAGTTCTGGTCGCTGAACCTCCAGACTGGTTAGGCTGATGACGATGATTTATGGTTATATAACAAGGTTTTTTTTTATAACAAGGATTTAAAGCCGTTGGTGGCTCGGGATCCCAACGCTGGATAATAAAAGTGTAATCAGCCCCTGTCCCCTCATTACCTACAGGTTTTGATTCTGTAATATAAGAAAAAATAGCGGCTATAGAGGAAGCTGGATATATCAACATGCTAGTAAATAAGTAAAAGATTAATTGGCGCTTAGGTATAAGCATATAAACCTCAAGTCAACATTAGTCATAATTTAAATGGAATGTAGCAATGGCGCTAAAGGGCCCCCGTTTTATTGATTGATTAGCAATTGCGGTAGGTTCTGCTTGTATAAAAGCACTAAACCTCAATGTGTTATTAGTTGAAAGTAAAGCCATATTTTTCGATGGCTGATTAATGGGTAAGAGGACTCCATCGCTATCTTCTAGACCAATAGCAATACCAGAGGCTCGACTTATTGGACTCAATGCTAGAAAACCTTTCCCTGCCATCGCCTTATTTTCATCACCTTTAAATGTGATGGAAACTTTGTTATTCATAGAGAGATCGCACTCCGATAGATGGATCTCAAATTGCTGGCTTTTAGTTCTTTCTACTCCATGGTAAAAAGCACTATCAGTCACTTTATCCAGCGTGATGACAATAATTTCATCACCGGGTTTTATTACACATGGCTCATCAATTAACTCACCATGAAAACGCATATTAGGATCAGCATTAGCCATAGCTATCACAGCGGCAAAGATTGCAGTACTCAGAGATAATCTTTGTAATATCATCCCGATACTCCTATTGATATTCAGCAAGTAGCGTTGCTGTTGCCTCAAATGCACCTTTTGTTAAGGTACTTCCTGATTTTTTTACAGGCACAGCTAAAATAATCGGCGGTTTATCAGAGGTAATAACAAACCGTTTATTTAAAATAAATGGCTCACTATCTATCGTGAGATGTACGGCTAAATCCGTTATATTGGTTTGTAAAGCAGCCGCATCAAATTGGCTTGCAGAGCCGATAATGGATAAACCTAATGCCCAACCTTTTGCATTTTCTTCACACTGCAACGTGTAATTGACGGTCTTTGTATAATTAATGCCATCGATGCGACTCGTTCCCAGTTGGTGACCAAAATTAACATCAATCATGTCATTGTTTTGGATCACACAAGGAGGGGGAATAAATAGTGTGCCAAATAATCTCAAATTATTTTCGCTGTTAGTGATTGTCGCCTTATTTGCCGTCTCATCAGCCATTAATGAAAATGATGAAAGTAACGTTATGAAAAAGAATATCCTCTGTTTATTAAACATTCCCGTTATCTCCTCACTGATATTCCATGCGCAATGTCGCTGTGGTAGAAAAGTCTCCTCCCACAAGAAGAGTAGAAAAATCACGCACAGGCACCGCTTCCAATACAGGAAAATCGGGATAAGTAAAATTAATTGCCTGCCCTAACTTAAGTGGTTTATTTTGATACAAAATACGTATACCTAATCCGGTAATATTGGTCATTAATGCATTGGCATCAAAAAAAGTACCATTCCCCTCGACAGAAAGTTTTAGTGTATTAATGGGCATTTGTTCACAACTTGGATGATAATCAACCAGACGTTTGTAATTTAAGCCATCAACTCGTGTACTTAGCACATCACCGAAATTCACTTCTACCGTTTTGCCCTCATTGATCATGCAAGGAGGGTGAGCGATAACGTACCCTTTTATATTGATAGGGATCGGATAAATAGGTGTAATAGGCGAATTTTGTGATAGTCCCGTACTTGACAAAACCGGTGTCACAGCAGTTACATTTGTTGTGATAAAAAAGCTCAATAGTACCAATATTGATACAAGACTATTTTTATAAATCTGCTGTTTCATAAATATACCTATTAATTTCCTTGGTCTGTTTCTATCACCTTACATTCACGACCATCGCAGCTAAATTTCAATCTTGGACGACCACCGTAATCATTGATGTAACTTAATACCGGAGAAGCCCCCAGCGTAGAAACCGTTAAATTGAGTTTCTCCTGCCCTCGAGGCGCTACCATGATAGGGGTAAATCCTTCTAAGCTTTTCCCTTTCAGATCCGTTAGACCATCAACAATAGTGATATAATAGGGTGTGGGATTATGCACAACATAACTCTCCCCCTGCTTTGTTAAGGTAATTTTTTCCTGCCATGGATTACTTAAATCAGTTTGGGTGGCATAAATAGATTTTGGTCGATAGAACAATTTTATCCGCGTTTGTAGTGCAATTTGTAATACGTTGGGTTTATCACTACGTGGAGGGATTTCACGTAAATTAAAATAAAAAACACTCTCTCTATCTTGAGGTAGTTGTGCAATATCAGGTAATGATTGCACTTTCACTTGGCTCTTATTCCCAGGTTCAATACGCTGAATAGGAGGTAATACAATAAGAGGTGTTTCTATTTTTTCTCCTTGCTCATTCTCTAGCCAACCTTGAGCTAAATAAGGTAATTCTTTGTTTTGATTACTTATACTCAGACTTACTGATTTATCAGCACCATTAAAAATAATACGTGTACGATCTAAAGCGATTGTCGCACCAACTTGCGACGTAAACACCATTCCAGTTAATAAGGTGGTAGTTACCATAAATAAATGTTTAGATGCCATCATCTTTAATTACTCTTCTCTCTATCAATCAATTATTGTTATTACTTAGCGTTATTTACTAAGAAATGAATGTTGAGGTAATGCTTGCGTTTTATCTGTTTCCAGGAATGATGTTGAAATAGTCGGCTGTCTTTGAAAGCAAGTTAAAAGCAGTGATGTGATCAGTTGTGTATCCGCCAATTTAGGAATGGATAATTGGCATTGGTTTTTACCATCCCAATGTACATACAAGACATCGCCTGAATTAATACCGCTTAAATAAACCTTTCCACCGTCGTTAAAAACACCTAATTCTCGACCATTAAGCGTTGTTACTGTCGCTGCAAATGGCGGAACGCCTCCTTCAGCCAACTGTACTGTTGCCATCGCTTTGTGTCCGGCAATCACATCAAATTGACGATAGCCAATAGCGCCTTCAGTCAAAGTTAATTGATGAATAGAACGTAGTGCTTCAACATTGTCTGGTAGCTGTTTAAGATCGATAGAAGCACTGCCTCGATAATAGTGATTAATATCGGGGATCACCGCCTTGCCAAAAATATTGGTATGAGATATGGCACTAAGACTTTTTACCGGGACATCGGAAACACCTTGAGTATCAATTAACAAACGGGTTGCCCCCGGCATATTGCTACGGTGAAAATCCCCGCCTTTAGTGGTTAATGTTGCCCCACCTTGGAAAGATAAAGATGCCGAAGTATAGTCGCCGTTAATATGACTGGCTGAAGCCGTTACTAAAGCAACATCACCATAATGTGTAAAGAAACCATCCGCCGATGGTTTACCTCGACTACTAACTCCTGCACTTAGACGATAATTATTGTTATCATCAATGCGATCGAAATAGCTGACATTATGTGAGTTACCTTCTTTATTTATGACCGAGTTATAACTTATCGTTGCTCTATCACGCCAAGGCAAATTAATGTTGAAATACACGCCGTTGTCATGATTGCCATTAAAACGATTACGATAAGCGGATAAGCTAATGTTAATGTTTTTAAACTTCCCGATAGCGAGATACTTTGATAAAGAGAAGTTGTAATAGTCGTTATTCGGTCTATCCCAATACCTTTGATGGTTATAATTTATATAGGTACTAAGTCCCCATTGAGGAAATTGTTTACTCAGTGTAAGGGTATAAAGCTCTTTATTATTTTCTTGTGCGCCATAGCGATAACGCCTATCTAAATATTGATCCATACTCATAAAATGACGATCAGAGAATCGATAGCCTGCAAAAGTGATTTGCCCATCTATAGATTCAAAACGCTTTGAATAGCTAATTCGATATGAACTGCCATGATAGTGTTTATTCTCATTAGCGAAGGTTGCCCATGAATGAGTCGTATCAAAAGAGATAGCACCTAACATCATTAGATCTCGTCCAAAACCTAGCGAGGCCGAGTTATAATCCTTAGAAACTAAAGTGCCACCAAAAAGAGACCAACCATTATTCACTCCCCAAGAAAACTCTCCCATTGCAAAAATAGGCCCTTCAGTTTTATGATCTAATCGAGAAGGCTTACCCGCAGATACTTTATATTGAAGGCGTCCCGGTCTTGTAAGATAAGGAATATTGGCTGTATCAATTTGGTATTCTTGTATTGTTCCGTCCTGCTCTTCAATACGAACATCCAAGCGTCCACTTACCGCATCATGCAGATCTTGAATACGAAATGGCCCAGGCGCGATTTGTGTCTCATAGATAATCCGTCCTTGTTGACTCACGGTGACTTTTGCATTCGTTTTTGCAACTCCCGTGATCTCTGGTGCATAACCTCGTAAATTAGGGGGCAACATTTGCTCATCCGTAAGTAAACTTATTCCCGTAAAACGGAAATTATCTAATAGGTTTGAACGTAAGTAAGTCTCCCCCATGACTAAACGGGCGCCCCATTTCGTTATCGCTCGATAAAGATAGAATTGATCCCAATTCCAGTGATTTTCTGTGCTATGCAATACACCAGTAGTGTGCTCATAACTTGCTTGCCAATCTGCCCGAAAACGCCAAACACCTAAATTTGCCCCCGCCGTACCATTTGCGGTGATCTGCTGTTTCTGCTTGCCATCACTAGGCGCTCTGACATTGGCATTAACGTTATAATCAAACAATAATCCAGCAATACCTTCGTCCCAAAAAGAAGGCGATTCCCAATTCGGTGATGAATACTCTAGATAAGCTTGAGGAAGAGTAATAAAAAAAACCCCACTACCTAAATCTGTCCTCAGGCTCATACCTGGTAACGATGCCTCATTAAGGCAATTACCCTTATCTTTCCAAGTTAACTTTTTTAACCATTCTGGTCTGAGTGCAAACTGCTTAACTAATATGGGTGAGATACAAGGTTCGCTTGCCTTGGGATCATCTTTGGGCACAATATAGTCAACACGATAAGTTCCACTTAATTCATTGTTATTAATATTAATAATTAACTCATACTTGCCAGGAGTAATATATCCCGCTCGGGAAAAGCTTGATAAATCAATATTTCCTCGATCTTTTAAGTCAAGAATATCTGAGTTAAATTCAATATCTTTGCTAACAGCAAATGACTCGCTGGCAATACTTGCCATCCCTATAATCACGAAATAGATCAGTGTGGTAGCAGAACGACCTCTGCACTGCTTACTTTTATGTTTAACATTTAAATCAATCGTCTTGAATAATTTAGCCATAAGTAAACCTAACTAATCCATTTAGTGATATTCGAGCCCAAAACAGTCAATTATCGGTAATGCCCCTACGGATGAAATATCACTATGTTTGATAATCCTTTTGTATTTATAAAAAGAGCGCGTTTTACTATTACTCACCATCGATATCTAGCGCGATGACAAAAGTGTCCTAACGATAAGAAAGCTCATCAGTTAACAAAGCCTTGTATATCCTTATACAAAGCTTTATTTGACGACTGTTATTGATAAGATAAAGCAAAAGTGGCTATTGCTGTAAAATCACCAGGAATAGCAGCTTTTGAGGAAGATCCTTGTAAATAAGCGGCAAAATTTAAGTCATTGTTACCGTCATTCAATGTTTGTGCGGCACTTGCTTGACCTAATTTGATTTGTTCACCACCTGCATTGGTGATAACAACAGCTGCATTTTTGGCGATCCCTTCAATACCTAAAGCACCCTCTAAAACATCAGGAGCTTCAGCACCGGTAAAGGTTGTTTTGACTGTTTTATATGTCTCAGTAGAACACTGTAATAATTTGATTTTAAACATTTTTGACGCACTACGGCCACCGTCCTTCAGTGCGCTAGATGACACTTGACCTAATGGAATACGTTGAGCACCTGAATCAGGATCGATAGAACAAGGAGCATCAATAATTGAACCATAGAATTCAACAGTACCATGTCCTTGATCTGCCGCTAATGCAGAGCCCGCAATGATAGATAAGCCTAACCCTAAAACTAAATGCAGTTTTTTTAATTTCATTTTTTTTCCTAAAATATAAAAGATAAATAAAGTATAAAAGCAACAACATTCAATTAAGAAAAATAATCCCATACAGGCGATACACTTCTCTTTTATGAATAAGATACGCAATGAATTTGGTATATCTTGATATATTGTAAAAACTAATCTCTATAATTAATCATCAATACATAAAATAAATAATAATTAACAACCGAAATTAGATAACGCTCATATCAAGTTGGGTTTATTATTCTCTGCCACTTTATTTAAGTCAAACCTGATAAATTTAATTAAATATATATTTATTAATACACTGATATTAATTGGATTTTTTTTCATCTTACGCAAATTATAATTACCCCCAAAATAAGCAATTAGATAAAAAAACCAAAAATAGCATCATAAAAAGAATATTTATAGACTTTTAAATACAAAATACTTAGATATAAAGTGTAAAAAATTGAAGGAAACATATTTTTATAAATAGAAATAAATTTTATTATTTTAATATTATAACAAAAAAACAAATAACCATAAATTTACATGTAAGTACAAAAAAGATACAATATTATAACTTTTATTATTCAATAACGATGATTTTTCAGAATAAAAAACCAATAAATTATTTTTAATGGAATTTAAAACTAAAAGGTTATTTTGAAATATTGCAGTTAAATTTAACAGCATGAAAAACAAGAAATTAATTAGAAAATTGAAAGCATTAACTTGCTAAGAAATAGAAATAGTAAAATTAAATAATGCTGTAACCAAATAATAAAAAAGAACTATATAGAAATTAAACCTTCATAATGGAATATTTTCTGATTAGACAGAATTAATATCATTACATTGTATTAACAAAACAACTTTTTAAGATAAAAATTAAAAACTAAAATTGTAAAAAAAACACAAAAAGTATTTCAATTTGTAAGATATGTTTATTTTTTATTTACTCAAAAAATCATAATTTAAATTTTACTTTTTTTTATTTTTTCAATAAGAACTTTAAACTTTATTAAAAAAAAGAAACAAATTAAGAATATGCCCCATTCATTCTATTTGTATAAAAACAGATACATTTAAATCGTTAATCAGAGAAATTTAATTTTAGTAAATAAAGTATATTATCTTTTATTCACACTATTATTCATATCAACTTTAATGAGAAGATTATCTTAATCACTGTTGCAGAATTTTATTTAGTTTAGATACCATTACGATTAAGATGAATGTTAAAAATTCACCATGGAGATCAGGATTTCATTATGGAACTTACCTTTTTAGGCACTAATGCAGGCGTACCTTCTAAAGATCGCAACGTCACCAGTATGGTACTTGATTTACAAAATAAACAAAAAAGTCTGTGGATGTTCGATTGTGGAGAGGCGACCCAGCATCAAATCTTACATAGCCATGTAAAGCTATCACGCATTAATAAGATTTTTATTACCCATTTACATGGTGATCATATTTTTGGTTTACCCGGACTACTCTGTAGCCGTTCAATGGGGGGCACAGAAAACCCGTTAACCATTTATGGGCCTACAGGCATTAAGGCATTTATAGAAACAGCTCTTACATTAAGCCAATCTTATCTCACTTACCCTTTAGATATTATTGAAATAGAACAAGATGGTTTTCTTTTTGAAGAAGAAGGTATACGTGTAAGTTGTGGCGCATTATCACATCCTGTCCCCTGCTTTGGTTATCGTCTAGAAGAAGACAATAAACCAGGTAAACTCAATGCTGACAAGCTAGAGGCAGAGAATATCCCTAGAGGCCCTTGGTATAAATTATTAAAACAAGGGAAAACCGTTACGCTACCTGATGGACGGATCATAGATGGAAAAGATTATCTAAGCACAGAGATCAAAGGCCGTTGTATTGTGATTTTTGGCGATACACAACCAACGCCTAATGCAGTTAAACTCGCTGAGAATGCCGATGTTATTGTCCATGAAGCAACCTTTAAACATGACATGGCTGATAAAGCCAATAGTCGTGGACATTCAAGTACCATACAGGCAGCTGAGTTAGCCAAAAAGGCGAATGCTAAGCGACTAATTATTACCCATATCAGTAGTCGCTATTCACCTAAAGAAACCCCCGAGCTATTAGCGGAATGCCATACTGTATTTGATAATACACAAATCGCCAGTGATTTTGAGACATTCAAACTTTAACTAATGCCAAATCAAAATAGAGCAACGATAGCGACTCTTGAGATAGTATTAATCGTTGCTTTTATTCTTTCACAGGATATTGCTACTCAGCAGTCGGAATGAAATCGTGTTTGATCTTACCGTCTTGCAAAATGAAATTGACTTTACCATCCCAAAATTCGGCTAAAAAAACATCTTCTGGGTTATCTATATGTTGTTTTTTCATCTCTTCGTTTAACCAATTTTCATCTCGTTCTATCTGCTCAAGTTCAGAAGCTCTGATCACTCCGTCTTTCATAATAATGATAGAGGGCATTTTAGCACCATCACACACCACCGTTATTTGTCCATCAGGTTCAATTTGAGCATAATTAACTTCTTGAAAAGAATGAATTCCTTGAGCATGTAACCTAGAAGTGATATTAAGAATATCAATCTTATTTTTCTTCTCAGTAATGTTTTCCATAATAAATCTTCCCTTTTTAATAATCGGGATCGGATTACCTATCGCTACTGCTCGGAAAAAATTAAATTTTTTACTGATATAATTGAGAAAAGAAATAAAAAATACACCAATCAAAAAGACAATAACATATTGGTAAAGCGGGATTGCATCTGTGTAAATAACCCCTCCCATAATCCCCCCTAAAACAAAATTACCAATAAAATCAATGGGAGTTAGTTGAGAGAGTTGTGTCTTCCCTGAAATATTCATATGAGCCAAAATTATTGTAAAACCAATAATAAACTTGATAACCACAAGCAGATAATATTCCATTTCTTAAGCACCTTTGCAAAACGATTCACACTGTAATTATAAAGCATAAAACATACCATTGAGAGAAATCTGACAGATATTAACCTTACAAATCTAATATATTTGACTAGTGGTAATCACTTAATATACTTAACCTTGTTGATTTTCAGACTCTCACTATACTTATTTTATTGGGAGTTAAGATAATATATAAAATATCAACTCAATAACCTCTCGCTTTTAATACTAGTTATGCGAGATATCATCGATATGTTTTGGATACATTCTCTGGAGAGAAACATGAACAAAAAATTACTGGCATCTTTAATTCTAGCAGGTCTTGTTACCATTACAGCAGGTTGTGATGATTCATCGAAAAAAGTGGATGAAGGTATTGATAAAGCAAAAGAGACAGCAACCCAAGTAAATGAAACGGCTCAAGACAAAGCAAAAGAATTAACAGATCAAGCTAAAGAAAAAGCCGCTGATTTAAAAGAGAGTGCATCAGCGACAGCTGACGAATTAAAACAAGATGCGGCCAAGCTAAAAGAGCAAGCTGAAGATAAAGCTGCAGAGCTTAAAGCACAAGCCGATCAAAAAACCGATGCATTAAAAGAGAGCATTGCACAAAAAACAGATGAACTAAAAGATTCTGCAAGTGCAAAAGCAGATGAAATCAAACAAAGTTTAAATAATGAAAGTGACAAACTGGCTGGTAAAGCAGAAGAAGTGAAACAAAACGCTAATACCACTGCAGATAACTTAAAACAAAATGCTAGCGACAAAGCAGCGCAACTAAAAGAAGATGCAGCTAAAACCAGTGATGATGTAAAACAGCAAGCGCAAGATACTAAAGATAAAGCGCTTGATAAAGCCGATGAGCTCAACGATCAAGCAAAGCAAAAAATTGATTCTCTAAAGGCTGACAATAAATAATTTCATTTCAGAAATTTTGATGTTGAAAAAGCCAGTAATATTTTACTGGCTTTTTTTGTGCAAAAAACAAACAGGAGTTGATCGATTAAGCAAAAAATGTAACCATACTATCCTTTTTTCAACAGGAGAAACCTATTAAAGCGTCAAGACGCTGACTAAAAACATATGATAATGAATTGATTTAATTGTAATTTTCTTCACCTTACGGAAAAATATAATTTATTTCCGTTCTTTTATAAAGCTTCAAGATCATCTGATGTTTTATTCAAATTTTCTTACAAACTTTTCTTTCCTAGCGATACCACTAACATGCTAGATTGCAATATCGAAAAGTCTTGTCTAAGAAAAATAACAAAAATAGGTTAACTATGAGCCAACAAAATGAAATCACACCAAAAAAAATTAGGATGAAAATTAATCCTCCCGTATTTTACACCTCCGCAATACTTATTATGCTCGTCGTAGGGTTTTCAGCGCTATTTCCTGAACTCGCTAATGACAAGCTAGGGCACCTTCAGGAAAACCTTTTCACCAACGCGAGCTGGTTTTATATTTTAGCCGTAGCATTGGTTTTGCTGAGTGTGACTTATTTAGGGCTATCGCGCTTTGGCGAAATAAAATTAGGCCCTGATCATGCTCGTCCACATTTTAGCTATTTTGCTTGGTTCGCGATGCTGTTTTCAGCAGGTATGGGTATTGGGCTGATGTTCTTTGGTGTCGCAGAACCCGTTATGCACTATTTAATGCCACCCACAGGGGATGCGCAGACGATTGAAGCCGCCAAAGAAGCTATGCGTTTGACTTTCTTCCACTGGGGATTACATGCTTGGGCTATTTACGCCATCGTGGCATTAATTCTGGCGTTTTTTAGCTACCGCCATGGCTTGCCATTAACGTTACGTTCCGCCCTTTATCCTATCATTGGCGACCGTATTTATGGCCCTATTGGGCATGCGGTAGATATTTTTGCTGTGATGGGCACCGTATTTGGTGTCGCAACTTCACTGGGTTTTGGTGTTCTACAAGTTAATGCCGGTTTAAACCATCTATTCGATATTCCAATTAATCCAACCGTGCAAGTGGTTTTAATTGTTGTTATCACCGGGCTTGCTACTATTTCGGTTGTCTCTGGATTAGAAAAAGGTATCCGTTTTTTATCCGAGCTTAACCTTGGTTTAGCCGTTATTCTTCTTTTATTAGTCATTATTCTTGGCCCTACTGTATTGATTTTAAAATCGTTTGTTGAAAATACAGGGGGCTATTTATCAGAAATAGTGAGTAAAACGTTTAATCTTTATGCCTACGAGCCAAAATCAAGTGATTGGTTAGGTGGATGGACACTGCTTTATTGGGGCTGGTGGTTATCGTGGTCGCCTTTTGTCGGTATGTTTATTGCACGGATCTCCCGTGGTCGTACTATTCGTGAGTTTGTTGTCGGCGTACTCTTTGTTCCAGCTGGCTTTACCTTACTTTGGATGACCGTCTTTGGTAATACCGCTATCTATTTAATTAAAGATAAAGGTGCAGAAGTTCTTGCGAATATAGTACAACAAGATGTGTCATTAGCACTGTTTGAATTCTTAAATTATTTTCCATTCTCATCAGTGCTTTCCTTTGTCGCAATGCTGATGGTCATTGTCTTTTTTGTCACCTCAGCAGACTCCGGTGCAATGGTGGTTGATACCCTAGCGTCAGGAGGAGATTCAGAAACCCCTGTATGGCAACGTATCTTCTGGGCTGCATTAATGGGTATTTCAGCCATTACCTTGTTATTGGCAGGAGGCTTATCAGCATTACAAACTGTCACCATTGCCAGTGCGTTACCATTTGCCATCGTGCTATTGGCATCAATTTATGGATTAATTAAGGCATTGCGAGTGGATGTTTATAAGCGAGATAGCCAACAGATGACGACTATCGCCCCACCGGCTAGCCGTAATCCTATTCCTTGGCAACGTCGATTAAGAAATATTGCTTATTTTCCTAAACGTTCACATGTAAAACGTTTTATGGAAGAAGTCGTTAATCCTTCCATGGAAATGGTGTCGGCTGAATTAAGCAAACAAGGTATTCAATGCTATATCCATGACGAAGAAGAAGATCGCATCGGCTTTGAAGTGGACTTAGGTGAGGATATGAACTTCTTTTATGAAGTACGATTACGATTCTATACTCAACCCGCTTTCGCGCTAGCCGGCTTAACGGATGAAGAAAAAGATGAAGAGCATAAATACTATCGCGCTGAAATTCATCTCAAAGAAGGTGGGCAAGATTACGATGTCATGGGCTGGACAAAAGAACAAATTATTCATGACATTCTCGATCAGTATGAAAAACATATTCACTTCTTACACGTATTAGGTAAAAGGTAATTTCACCTATTACATAAAAACAAAAGAGATGATGGTATAACATCATCTCTTTTTTCTTGGTGCACACATGTTATTTTTCAGTTGAATGACTATTTTCTGGATTTAACGCTATCAGTTCTTTCAGTAAGATAGACAAATGTTGCAGTTTTTCTGTAGAAAACTTTTGTTCGAGTAATTGGTACCCTTCTTCTATCTTAGGCTGGATTTTATCATATAAATTTTGCCCATTGGTTGATAGAGAAACGAATAATTTACGTTGATCACTCACTGGTTTTAATCGACAAATTAGCTCATCTCTTTCCATTCTAATCAAAATACCTGTCAAACTTGGACGCAGGATACAGGTTTTTTGTGCTAATTCGTGAAAATCGATAGAGCGCTTATCAGCAAGAACTCGGATGATCCGCCACTGCTGCTCTGTCAGATTATGCTCTTTAAGAACGGGGCGAAAAAATCCCATCGCAGATTCCCGTGCTTGCAATAGCGCGATTGTTAATGACTCATGCATAATCAGAAGCTCTTTATTGATAGATAAATTGATGAAAAATCACTCAATCTAGCCGGTGAAAATTATAACTCGTTATAGTTATAAATGAATAATATTCTAAGAATAGACTTTTTATTACAATTAATCATATTAACAAATAAATAAACTTGACTCAATTTCTAACATTTTAGGCTATTTTAGCAATTGATGACCTTAGTACTTTTCTCAGACAAAACTGCGTAATATCCCCAAAAAATAACAGGATAATATGTGTCATTTCGTGTTATTTATCAGCAAACTAGGCTAAATCACCTGATTTACCTATCGCTTTTCTTGACTTATTAGGAATAATAACAACCAGCGATAAGGTTGTCTCACGACTTTTTGAGATAAAGTTAACAGGTTGTAACAAAGAAAGATTGATCTCTTGGCTAATGCGAGGTAGCGTTACGGCTTTAAATTCACACAGCAAAGAAATCAGCAAGATCATTACAACTTTGTGAAGCGGCACTAGTTAGATAAATTCTGATTTTCTAACTAATGGTTATTTTAAGTGAAGACGCCCACAGATGAGAAGTCTGGCAGTAGGAGTAAAAAATGTCTGATGAAAAACAGGCTAACCCACTTTTTCGAGATGCAATGGCAAGCTTAGGTGCTGCCGTTAATATTGTCGCAACTAATGGTGATGCAGGATGCTGTGGTTTAACAGCAACAGCAGTATGTTCAGTTACCGATACTCCACCGACAGTGATGATTTGCATCAATAGTAAAAGCCAAATGAATAGTACGTTTCAAGAAAATGGCAAATTAAGTATCAATATTTTAAATCATGAACAAGAAGAGATGGCTTGCCATTTTGCCGGTATGACAGGTCTGGCAATGGCTGATCGCTTTACCCAACCAGGATGGCAATATGGCGCATTACAGCAACCGATATTAACCAATGCACTCGCTAGCCTAGAAGGTGATATTTACGATGTACGCCAAGTAGGTACTCACTTTGTTTATATGGCAGAGATAAAAAATATTGCGGTTCGAGAAGATGGCGATGGCTTAATTTATTTTAAGCGTCGCTTCCATCCTGTTAAACATAAATTAGTCCCAACCACCGCTTAATTAGCTAATATTAAAAACAAAAACGCACTTTATTATTTTGAAGAGAGTATCAATTTAAATCCTTCATTATTAATAAAGGCGTTTTTATTACCTTTGTTAAATTTTAAATAATTACCCGCACTTCATGCATATTTATTTCATTTTATCCTAAAATAGAGCCATCAGCGTTTTATTAAACTATTTTTAACATCTGTTTGTTATAAAAGAAATTATTAAAATTATAAGAAAACTTTTTCTTTAGAAAATCAATTAGTCACGATATAAATATCCCTTCCACTCTATTTTTATGCTTATATTTTATCAGCTTTATTAAGCTTAAAATATAAACAAAACAGGCTCTTTTTGGTGATTATTTATACCAAAGATCAATTAAATCGCTTTAATTGAAAATAAATTAATGACTATTTTTTTCAATCTGGTATTAATCTTACTAACAGTGTGATCAACCTTTGAGAAGTCATTCTATCAATATATTAGTCTACCGGACTTACTGATCACCATCTTAAATTTGCAAACATCACTCTAAATACAACAGATAATGTTATCAGGGTGTAACATTCATCGTGAATTTGAGTAAATAGCATCGTTGTTGAAAATAAATAATAATTAGGGGCATTAAAGATATGGATAAACCCGCTAAAGTCGGTTTATTACAACAGCCTAAACCATTCTTTATGATTTTCTTTGTGGAATTATGGGAACGTTTTGGTTACTACGGCGTACAAGGTATTCTTGCCGTTTATTTTGTTAGTAAACTCGGATTCTCTCAAGAACAAGCTTTTATTACTTTTGGTGCATTCTCCGCATTAGTTTATGGGCTTATTTCTATTGGTGGTTATGTTGGTGACCATCTATTAGGTACTAAACGAACCATTGTTTTAGGGGCTATCGTATTGGCTATCGGTTATTTTATGACCGGCATGTCAATTATGTATCCTAATTTAATCTTTTATGCTTTAGCCACTATCGCAGTAGGTAACGGTTTATTTAAAGCAAACCCAGCAAGCCTATTAGCTAAATGCTATAAACCTAAAGATCCCCGTCTTGATGGTGCATTTACACTATTTTATATGTCGATTAATGTTGGTTCATTAATCTCCTTATCTATTGCCCCCGTTCTTGCCGATCGCTACGGCTATGCGCTGACTTATAATATTTGTGGTATCGGCTTAATAATGGCCATATTGGTCTATTTTTTCTGCCGTAAAATGGTCGTGAATATTGGTTCTGAGCCAGATCACCTGCCAATGAATTTCAACAAACTGCTATTAGTTATTGCAGGCTCTGTCGCTATGGTCTTTATTTGTGCATGGTTGTTGCACAATGTGATGATTGCTAACATCGTTTTAATCAGCTTGTCTATTGTTGTGGTTATCATTTATTTTCGTGAAGCCTTTAAACAAAAAGACAGAGTGGCACGTAATAAAATGTATGTTGCATTTGTTCTGATGTTAGAAGCTGTTATTTTCTATATTCTCTACGCTCAGATGCCAACCTCACTTAACTTCTTTGCTATCCATAATGTTCACCATACCCTGTTAGGCTTTGATATTAACCCGGTGAGTTTCCAAGCATTAAATCCATTTTGGATCATTATTGCCAGCCCTATCTTAGCAATGGCTTATAGCCATTTTGGCGCGAAAGGCAAAGATTTATCCATGCCGGCAAAATTTACCACAGGTATGCTTTTATGCTCATTAGGCTTCCTAACCGCTGCCGCTTCAGGTATGTGGTTTGCTGATGCTCAAGGTTTAACATCACCTTGGTTTGTTGTACTGATTTATCTCTTCCAAAGTCTAGGGGAATTGATGATCAGTGCATTAGGCTTAGCGATGATTGCCGCTTTCGTACCGCAATATATGATGGGCTTTATTTTAGGTATGTGGTTCTTAACACAAGCGACGGCTTACCTGTTAGGAGGCCATGTAGCAACCTTTACCGCCCCACCTGAAGGTATTACCGATCCACTACAAACACTGCCTATTTATACTGATGTGTTTGGCAAAATCGGTATCGTTACCTTAGTGGTTGGCTTGATTATGTGGGCAACAGTACCTTTACTAAACCGCATGATGAAAGAAGAGAGTAAAATGATTAAGTAAATAAGCAAACACCTTTGCTTATCACAGACAAAGCGCCTAGAAAGGCGCTTTTTTTATCTCTTATAAAAACGCTTAGCGATTAAATCTTCTACAACCTTAATCTTTTATTATTTATGATTAGTGATCTTCTCTTTTTTTCTTTTTTCTGGTTTTAATCTATCTTATAAATAGTACCTTTAATTGAAACTGACAATATTTAGCATTGTCTAATAATCAATATTCATGATTAAAAACCAATGATTGGTAATAGGAGCAGATATTAATGAATGATAAAAATAAGCTAGCAGCCGCATTATTAGCTATTTTTCTTGGTGGGCTAGGAATACATAAATTCTATCTTCGTAAAGTAGGAATGGGGATTTTATATCTCATTTTTTGCTGGACGGGGATACCCGCTATTATCGGTTTTATTGAAGGAATTTATTATCTGTGTATTTCAGACCAAACCTTTAATGACAAATATAACCGAAACTAAATAGCCCAATACCATCGTACCTAGTGCTAACAACCAACAAAAAACCCGCATACTAAGCGGGTTTTTTAGGTGTATTACAATAAAATTGTATTACAGAACATCAATCGCATTTAGCTCTTTAAATGCTTGCTCTAAACGAACAACCATTGATGTTTGACCATGACGTAACCAGTTACGTGGATCATAGTATTTCTTGTTAGGTTTATCAGCGCCTTCTGGATTACCTAATTGGCTTTGTAAATAGCCTTCGTTCTGTTTGTAGAACTGTAAGATACCGTCCCAAGTTGCCCATTGAGTATCGGTATCGATATTCATTTTAACAACACCGTAGCTTACAGCTTCTTTGATTTCTTCTGCAGATGAACCAGAACCACCGTGGAAAACAAAGTTTAAGCTATTGTGTGGCAGATTGTATTTCTCTGACACATAGTCTTGTGAGTTACGAAGAATTTTTGGTGTTAATTGAACGTTACCTGGTTTATAAACGCCGTGAACATTACCAAATGATGCAGCGATAGTGAAACGTGGGCTGATAGCATTTAGTTTTTCATAAGCGTAAGCAACGTCTTCAGGTTGGGTATATAGCGCAGAGCTATCCATACCTGTGTTATCAACGCCATCTTCTTCACCACCAGTACAGCCTAATTCGATTTCTAAAGTCATATCGATTTTAGCCATACGCGCTAAATATTTAGAACAGATTTCAATATTTTCTTCTAATGACTCTTCTGATAAGTCAATCATATGAGAAGAGAATAGTGGTTTACCTGTTTTCGCATAGTGTTTTTCACCTGCATCTAACAGACCATCAATCCAAGGTAATAGCTTTTTCGCACAGTGGTCAGTGTGCAAAATAACAGGAACACCATAGTATTCTGCCATTTGGTGTACATGGTGAGCACCAGAAATAGCACCTAGGATAGCCGCTTGTTGTGGCGCTTCAGCTTTAAGACCTTTACCTGCGATAAATGCAGCACCACCATTAGAGAATTGAACAATAACAGGAGAACGCACTTTCGCAGCTGCTTCTAATACAGCATTAATTGAGTCTGTACCTACGCAGTTAACTGCAGGCAGAGCAAAATTATTTTCTTTTGCTACTGCAAATACTTTTTGTACATCATCACCAGTGATGACACCCGGTTTTACGAAATCAAAAACTTTAGACATGTAATAAGATCCTATATTTGGAACAGGCAGAGTTTTACACTCTACCTGTATGAGCGTGACTTAATTACTGTTTAGCGCGTTCTTCCAGCATAGCAACCGCAGGAAGCTTTTTACCTTCTACGAATTCTAAGAAAGCACCACCACCGGTTGAAATGTAAGAGATTTTATCTGCGATATCAAATAAATCGATAGCCGCTAATGTATCACCACCGCCAGCGATAGAGAAAGCATCACTATCAGCAATCGCTTTAGCAATCACTTCAGTACCTTTACGGAAGTTAGGGAATTCAAAGACACCCACAGGGCCATTCCACAGAATGGTTTTGGCGTTTTTCAGGATTTCAGCTAAACGTTCAGCCGTCACATCACCGATATCTAATACTTGTTCATCATCTTTGATGTCATTTGCTGATTTCAGTACAGCTGGCGCTGTTTCTGAGAATTCTGTCGCGACACGGACATCTGTTGGTACTGGAATATCGCATTTTTCCATTAATTTTTTCGCATCGTCAACAAGGTCTGCTTCATATAATGAACGACCTACAGAATGACCTTCTGCTGCGATAAAGGTGTTAGCAA
Source organism: Proteus sp. G2609 (assembly GCF_963896135.1). Taxonomy (NCBI): domain Bacteria; kingdom Pseudomonadati; phylum Pseudomonadota; class Gammaproteobacteria; order Enterobacterales; family Morganellaceae; genus Proteus; species Proteus sp. G2609. The sequence continues at coordinate 20,574 of NZ_CAWQNB010000003.1, forward strand.
TACCACCACCAACGATTAATTGGTCAGCAATTTTTGATAATGAATCTAAAACTGTTAATTTAGTAGATACTTTAGAGCCACCAACGATAGCCACCATTGGACGCTCTGGTTTATCTAATGCTTTGCCTAATGCTTCAAGCTCTGCTGATAACAGAGGACCCGCGCAAGCGATATCCGCAAACTTAGCAACACCGTGTGTTGACGCTTGAGCACGGTGAGCCGTACCGAATGCATCCATGACAAAGACATCACATAATGCAGCATATTGTTTAGACAGCGTTTCGTCGTCTTTCTTTTCGCCTTTATTAAAACGAACGTTTTCAAGTACAACTAATTCACCTGCATTAACATCAACACCGTTTAAATAGTCTTTTGCTAGGCTAACGGGTGCAGATAATTTCTCTTTCAGATAGTCAACAACTGGTTTTAAAGAGAACTCTTCGTTGTACTCACCTTCAGTAGGACGGCCTAAGTGTGAAGTTACCATAACTTTAGCGCCTTGTTTTAAAGCCGCTTCAATAGTCGGTAATGAAGCACGAATACGTGCATCTGAAGTTACTTTTCCATCTTTCACTGGAACGTTCAGGTCAGCACGAATTAGTACTCGTTTACCGGCCAGGTCTAAATCGGTCATCTTAATTACAGACATGATGAATCCTCTCATTGATTCTCTAAAATTTAGTAATCTTCTGTTCAGTACCGCGCATTATCACATAATGTGCTATTGCTGAGTACCGTCATTAATACATGATTATTTAAAACCAGTTGCAGCCATAGCTAACGTCGTATCAAGCATTCGGTTAGCAAAGCCCCATTCATTATCACACCAGACTAACGTTTTAATCAGATGCTGCCCACTGACTCTTGTTTGTGTACCATCAACAATGGCACTATGAGGATCGTGGTTAAAATCTGTTGAGACTAATGGCAATTCTGTGTAATCCACTATACCACGAAATGCGCCAGTTGCTGATTTTTGAATTAACTTATTGACATCTAACACATTTACAGCATTTTTTACCGTGACACTTAAATCAATTGCTGTCACATTAATTGTAGGAACTCGTACAGAAATTGCCTCGAAATGATCTTTAAATTTCGGGAAAATCCGTGTAATACCGGCAGCTAATTTGGTATCAACCGGAATAATCGATTGTCCTGCGGCTCGTGTACGACGTAAATCTTTATGATATGCATCAATAACAGGTTGATCATTCATCGCAGCATGGATTGTCGTCACTGTACCTGACTCTATACCAAAAGCATCATCCATCATTTTAATAATCGGGATAATACAATTTGTGGTACAAGAGGCATTAGAGACGATGCGGTGCTGTTTTTTCAGTTCATGTTGATTAACACCGAATACCACCGTAGCATCAAGATCTATCGTTCCCGGATGAGAAAAGAGCACTTTCTTTGCCCCTTGTGCAATATGCGCCTCACCATCGGCACGAGATCCATAAACGCCACTACAATCAAGTACCACATCAATACCTAACTCACCCCAAGGTAAGTCTGCAATATCGGCATGATGGAAAAGACGGATTGCATCATCACCCACTTGCAATAAGTCATTATTAACACGAATATCCCAAGCAAAGCGACCATGGCTTGAGTCATATTTAAGCAAATGAGCAATACCTGTCGCATCAGCCAATTCATTTATTGCAACAACGCTTATTTCAGCCCGCTTTCCAGATTCATAAAGCGCTCTTAACACATTACGCCCTATTCGACCAAAACCGTTAATAGCAACTCTAATTGTCATGTAACTTCCTTGATAACTCGTAATTACGCAACCGCCTAGAATAATCGAGCAATTGACTAATCAACAACGATAAATCAAGTAAAACTAAAAAATGTGCGGTCACCGACATTTTTAGCACAACTGAAACGGTTCAGCTTATTGGTATTCAGATTACGAGAAATGAGAGAAAATCGCAATAGCAAAAAAAGGGGGAAGCATAAAAAAAGAGCACATCTGAGAAATTATTCCCAAAAATGTGCTCTTGTTAACATTTATTGATTATTTAAGTAGAGTTTTTGCCTGTGTAACCACATTTTCAACAGTAAAACCAAACTCAGCAAACAGTTCGTTTGCAGGAGCAGATTCACCGAAGCTATGCATACCGACAATCACACCATCAAGACCAACATATTTAAACCAGTAATCCGCAATACCCGCTTCAATAGCAACACGAGCTTTAACCGCTGCAGGTAATACTGCTTCACGATAATCAGCATCTTGTTTATCAAATGCATCTGTTGCTGGCATTGAAACCACACGGACTTTACGGCCTTCTGCTGTTAATTGATCGTAAGCATTAACAGCTAATTCAACTTCAGAACCCGTAGCAATAAAGATAAGTTCAGGTGTACCGTCACAATCTTTCAGGATATAACCACCCTTCTCGATATTAGCCAGTTGCTCTGGAGTACGTGGCTGTTGAGCAAGGTTTTGACGAGAGAAGATGAGCGCAGTTGGACCATCTTTACGCTCAACAGCGTATTTCCATGCTACTGCTGACTCAACTTGGTCACATGGGCGCCATGTACTCATATTTGGTGTTACACGCAGACTTGCCATTTGCTCAACAGGTTGGTGAGTAGGACCATCTTCACCTAAACCGATAGAGTCATGGGTATAAACAAAGATACTGCGGATTTTCATCAGTGCAGCCATACGTACCGCATTACGTGCATATTCCATAAACATCAGGAAGGTAGCGCCGTAAGGAACAAAACCACCGTGTAATGCAATACCATTCATAATGGCAGACATACCGAATTCGCGAACACCATAATGGATGTAGTTACCGGCTTTATCTTCATTTAATGCTTTAGAGCCAGACCACATAGTTAAGTTACTTGGTGCAAGGTCAGCAGAGCCACCCATAAACTCAGGTAAAACTTTACCAAACGCTTCTAATGTATTTTGTGATGCTTTACGGCTAGCAATACTCGCTGGGTTATGTTGCAACTGTTCAATAAAGGCTGTTGACTCTTTTTCCCAATTTGCAGGTAATTCGCCAGACATACGACGTTTAAATTCAGCTGCTAATTCAGGGAATTGTGCTGCATACTCAGCAAATTTAGCGTCCCACGCAGCTTCTTTTGCTTTACCAGCTTCTTTAGCATCCCACTCTTTGTAGATCTCTTGTGGAATTTCAAAAGGACCATACTCCCAGCCCAGAGCTTTACGAGTTTCTGCAATTTCTGCATCACCTAATGGTGAACCGTGAGAATCGGCAGTGCCTGCTTTATGAGGAGAACCAAAACCAATGGTGGTTTTGCAAATTAACAGTGAAGGCTTATCAGTAATTTGTTGTGCGGTTTCAATCGCAGCTTTAATACTCGCTGCATCATGACCATCAATACCACTAATAACATGCCAGCCATACGCTTCGAAACGTTCAGCAGTATTATCAGTAAACCAACCATGTACTTTACCATCAATAGAAATGCCATTGTCATCGTAAAATGCAATCAGTTTACCTAACTGTAAAGTACCTGCTAAAGAGCATACTTCGTGAGAGATACCTTCCATCATACAACCATCACCCATAAAGGCGTAGGTGTAGTGATCTACGATATCGTGACCAGGACGGTTAAATTGAGCCGCTAATGTGCGTTCTGCGATCGCAAAACCTACTGCGTTAGCAATCCCTTGACCTAAAGGACCCGTGGTAGTTTCAACACCTGGGGTATAACCATATTCTGGGTGACCCGGTGTTTTAGAATGCAGCTGACGGAAATTTTTTAGATCATCTAAAGAAACTTGATAACCAGACAGATGTAATAAGCTATAAATCAGCATTGAAGCATGGCCGTTAGATAAAACAAAACGGTCACGATCTGCCCAGTGAGGATTAGTTGGATTATGATTTAAAAAATCACGCCATAATACTTCTGCAATATCAGCCATGCCCATAGGTGCACCAGGGTGCCCTGATTTGGCTTTTTGCACTGCATCCATGCTTAAAAAACGGATCGCATTTGCAAGGGTTTTACGAGTGGTCATTTTCTACTCCAAGTCGGATAAAAAGCATCTAGATAGCTGATTCTCTCAATGCGGGCAAAAAACCGCAATATAAAAAATCCACAAAGGTGGCTATCGTAATCAGTGAAAATCAATAATTCTTTGATTTAAACAGCATTTATTACGATAAACGCGGGAAATAACATTACACCACCACATTGTTGCGCAACAAAAATGAAAAATGACTTTTATTTGCGCAATTAAGAAGTATCTTATTAAACCTTAGCTTGATACGACTAATCAAGCTAAAATTACGTTGCTGTTTTATCCATCAAATCAAATAAATACTAAGCTATTTAATTTTCCCGCTGTTAATGGTCACCTACCAACACCTAACTTGAAAACATTCAGATGATTACTGGCTATTTTTTCAACTAACTGTTCAAGCGGAAAATTAACGGCCGGAAGGCTTGGAGAAAATAGATGTCGAGTGGTTTTATAAGGGAAAATATTACCTTGCTTTAATATCTGCTCCCTTATTCTTAATGGGCTAAACGCTCGTCCATTCTGCCAATCATACACAGTTATGCGTGTATCAGTGTAATCAAGCAACACACAAGGAATATAAGTGAGAGCAAGATGATGAGCGACTTGATACCTATGATTACCGTCCATAATAATTCCGGTCTCTTTTTCAATGGGTATAGGTGTTGTCCATCTTTGGCAACGGACTATTTCCTTAGTTAAAGCTTCAACATGAGCCATGTTGACTTCTTCTGAAGGACGGAGCAAGGCAATGGGATATAACACGACATCATACTCCATATTTACCTCCCCTCTTTTTCCAAATCAATCATATATCCCGGCTGATATGAGATGGGTAGAAATTCTTGATGTAAACGACGGAATGTGTCATCAGGATCAAGATCAGCAAATAATTGGGGATGTATCCACTTAGCTAGCTGCTGGATAGCAATAACATCATAGGGACTATTATAAAACTGATGCCAAATAGCAAAAAATGCGCCACGACGGCGAGCGTTACTATCAACATAAGCAGGGCGAGTCGTAAACCATGCGAGTCGATGTTTAGATTGTTGAATATTAATCCCCGGCCCAAGTGGGATCCACTTTCCACCCGGCACAAATGCCTGAAAATTGCCGCTGGTAATAATCACAATATCGGGATTTGCAACAACCACTTTTTCTGGATTTAGCGTAAAAAAGGTTCCCGGAGCAAGATGGTCGGCAATATTATCCCCCCCCGCTATTTTAACAAAACGGCCAAAACTCCCTTTACCAAAGGTCATACAGCACTCTTCTGAATAACCCCCAAGACGCTCTAAAAATACTTTTGGCAATGCCCCCTGTAATTGTTCAACTCGAGATGTCACTCGTTGTAACTCTTTATCACGGAATGTTAAATAAGCTTCTGCGCGATCTGGTTGGCCAAATAATTTACCAAATAACGTCACTGTTGGAGGAATGTGTGCAATAGGATCATAGCGAAAGTCGACATAAACAATGGGAATACCCGCTCGGGCTAGTGCAGCTTCGTGTCCAGCATCAACAATAGTATTGCGTGCGTCCATATTCATGATGATGACATCAGGTTGCAGATTAATCGCCTGCTCTATATCAAACGTTCCTTGTTCGCTGCCACCAAAGGTAGGGATTTTTGCCAACTGTGGAAATTGTTGTCGGTACTGCTGCCATGTGGCCGGATCGGACTGTATTAAATCTTTTCGCCAAGCGACTATCCTTTGTGCTGGATTTTCTTTATCAAACATAGCCACTAAATAAAGCTGTCGTCCTTCCCCCAAAATGACGCGCTGTACCGGTAATTTGACATTCACGGTTCTGCCAAGTAGATCAGTAACAGGTGTTACAACTTGCTGTGAGTAAGCCATTGATGAATACAACAATACAATAGAAAATATAAATCGTAATATCATGATTAATAACCTATTTTTGGTTAGTGTTTTTTGAAGAGTAACTCATTTTCAGCGTAATAATTAAAGTAATGCAATACATCACCGCCACACACAAAAACAACGTGGTCAACCCAGGCCAAACAAGTATTCCGCCCCCCAGCGCAATACCAACAATAGAGGCAAACTGGCTAATACTTTGCACCAGTCCCAAAATATAACCCTGTTTACTTTCAGCGGTTGAGCGAGATATTAATGCGGTTAGTACTGGCGTTGTTGCCCCAAGAAGAATGCCCCACAAAAAATAAAGTCCGATAAACCAGCTTATTTCTCTTACTGCTGCTAGCAGTAAGGTCACAATAAAACATCCCGCAATGATCCCCACCATTCGATAGAGTGCATGAGATATGTTGTGTGCTTCAAACCATCTTGCCCAGAGGGAGGCTGAGACAATCACACCTGTAGCCTGCAATCCGTAAGCGACCCCTGTTAACCAGTTAGGGGCATTAAATACGCTACTGACATAAAGAGAAAAAGGGGTTTGTGTGATCATGCGGCTCATTAATAACAAACCCAGTACGGTAAGTAAGCCAACAATGACGCTGTGGTTAATTGATGATATCGCTTTTGCTTTATTTGTTGAGGAAGTGACGCAATTGGATGAAGCGTGGCGCGGTAAATCATTCGGTAATATGAAAAAAACCAGTAGTGCACATAACGTACAAATGATAAATGCCCCGAAGTTTATCCAAAAGAAACTCAGTAAATCGAGGATGGCCCCACCAGCAATGGCTCCAGCTAACGATCCTGCATTGGTAGATACTTGTAACCATGCCAAAAGCCGAGTACGTTGTGCTATGGGGATCATGGCAATACCATAAGCTTGAGCAGGTGCAATATACCCCGCACAAGTTCCCTGTAAAAAGCGTAGTAGCAGTATTACCCAGACATCATTGGCAAAAGCGAGCCCCAATTGCGTTAATGCAAGCCCCATCAGTGCACGGATCATCATCACTTTATTGCCAGTTTTATCGCCTATTCGTCCCCAAAAGGTACTGGTTAGCATAACGCCCAACATAGGTGCGATATACACGCCGGTTCCCACGATACTCAGTAGCTCTGTCGACGCCATACTTTCGAGATGAAGCGGCCAAAAAGGGCCACTCATTTCCATGGCTCCCATTGAGAGTAGCTGTACGATAAATAAAAACTGGACAATAAAAATGACACTGCCGGTAACACGCATACTATTTCACCCTTATTATTGGCCAATCCATTGGGATCTGAGGGTGAGGCAAATTTCCTCCCATATAACCACAACACCAATCATATATTTCTCTTATATAGGGTATTGGTACTCGAAGACGTTCCCCAAGAGCAACAAGAAGCGCTAGTCCATAGGCAATGTCTTCCTGAAAAACCCGATGTTGTTTGTCAAAAATATAACCATGGGATTGTGCTGTAGAAATAAGAGGTAAAGGAATACCCTGATAGGCCTTATTCGTTCGTAACACACTAAGTAATGTTCGCGGATCAGCAATTGAGTCCGCATATGCGGCTACTATTTCCTGCTGTAATGGTTGCACGGAACTGAGATTAATCCCCAATACAATTTCTGCTTTATTACATAACGCTTGATTCTCCCTATCACAGCGGGCAAGAAAATAGGCACCCAACTCAGGGCAATCGTTCCACCAACATGGAATGCTCTCAAAAGGCCTATTGTGCCACTGTCCCCATGGACCGATAAGGCCATAGATAACAGAGCTGTGCATAATAGGGTTTCCAGGCGTTAGGGTAATTTCTAGATAATCGGTCAGTAGCGTAATAGGTGAGTCATAAAGTTGTTTGAGGTAATTGAGAAGAAGATTGGCATATTGCGGTTTTTCTCTTCCATGCACAGCTACATAGAGTTGTGATTTTCCGCCCCCCATTCTGACACTTTTTCCCGGTTGCAGATCAAATGCAATATGGGGAACATCTTTCATTCCCCATATAACAATATTGGGTGCATCGCCTAACGTTTTTTCAGCCAGCCAGTCAAAGCCAGCAAAACCGGGAATGGCGCCCACAAAGATGTTTTTATGTTTCGGCAGTATTGGCGCCATACGTTGAAGTAAACTTTCACGTACATGACTTGGTGTCGTAATAATGATGATATCTGCCTTAGAGCACGCCTCATCAATAGCTTCTGTCATCCTAACTGAGCGGGTTTTAATAACTTGACCATCAGGCATCACCGCCTGAAGTTGATGATCATTTTCTTTATATGCTGTCACAGTTTCTGAGCGACTGCTGTAAAGAGTGACGTCAATCGCAGGATTTAAGCTAAATAAAATTGCCGCAAGATGCCCTGTACGACCGGCTCCACATAGTGTTACTCTCAATTTCTCATTTGGGATCATCTGCTATCCCCCAAACAAGTTGGCAAAGAAAACCAATTATCAAGTTGTTCCCAGACTGACTCCGATATTAGATTTCGCTCTTTAAGCCATGTGTCATTAAAAATCGTCTGCAGATATTTTTCACCACCATCAGCCATAGCAAGTGCAACATTTCCGCAAATTGTACTGTTATTAATCAACTCCAGCGCTTTATATACCACTCCCCCTGTAGAGCCACCAACCAGTAAACCAAAACGACGAGCAAGGTAACGAGCCGTTTCAAAAGCACATACATCAGAGACTTGTTCGCCATAATCAATACAACTGTAATCCAACACTAACCCCACTGTATCGCCTTGTGGGGTGCCTGTACCTGATTGATAGTATGGTTTACCGGGTTTTCCGAATATGATGGAGCCTTCCGGCTCTACGGCAATGGTTACAAGATCTGGATTGTGAACCCTTAATCCATGGGCTATCCCTGTCATAGAGCCCCCGGTACCTACACATCCAACCCACGCATCAATTTTGCCTATCTGACTAATAAGTTCACGTACCAGATCTGCATATCCTCCGGCATTGGCTGCATTATCTGATTGATTCATAAAGATAGCGCCGGGAATTTCATTGGCGATTTCAGCCGCCATACGTTGGCGTTCCACAACAGCAACTTCATTTTCACCATAGTCGCCTTTAACGTAGCGGATCTCAGCACCCAAAGCGCGCATGATAGCAATTTTATCTTGGGCAGCATGGTGATCGACCACCGCGATAAATCGAAGCCCAAATTCGATAGCAGCGATTGCCAACCCAATGCCAGTATTTCCTGATGACGACTCCACAATTGTACTACCAGGCTTGATCTTTCCAGATTTCAGTGCCGCAACAACCATATTTCTCGCCATGCGATCTTTCATACTGCCTCCGGGATTATTTTTCTCCACTTTGATATAAAGACGCGTATCCGATTGCAGCAGCGGTAATTGAATGATAGGAGTATTACCAATTAAATCAGTTACTTTGCTAAAAACCATATTAAAAGTCCTTAATTATCAATGGTAAATATAGGTTTTTGATGTGAGTTTATGACCGCAGTTAATCTTGTGGGCAACGGATGCCGATGAAATTGATTTTCCAGTAAATCCATTTGGTAACCTGCGGTATTAGCAAATATCAGTAAATCACCTGGCTTTGGTAGGTGTGCAAAAGCGATCAAACGATTGGTGATAACATCGTCGTCCAAACAGCTATGGCCCGCAATCCAAGCATTTCCAGCAGAAGAAAGTGGCTGATGGTTATTTTGATAAATATGGAGAGGATCACTTAAGAATTCAGAATTAAACCACGTTTCACATGCGCTAAAACTAGTTCCTTCGACAAAAATAACATGTCCGACATGATCATATGGACGAACTCGACAGACACGAAATACACTGATCGCACTTTGATTAACCAAGCTCCTTCCGGGTTCAAGGCAAAGTGTTAATCCCTCCTCAATTAATGCATCACAAACTCTTTTACCTGTGGGATCGACTCCGGTTAGAAACTCAGTGAGCCAGCCTTGGGCATTTATCTCTCCACCATATGGATAGAAAGAATCAGGAATTCGTCGAGTACGATAGTCTTTATGTGTTTGCGTAGAGAGCCATTTCTTATAACAATGACTGTCTACATACTGAACAGGTAACCCTCCCCCAATATCGATAATATAAGGGGAGTAACCCAAAGCACGTGCGTAGCTAATCAAGGGTAAGGTATCAAAAAAAGCCTTGATCCTAGATACCGAAGAGTAACCACTAAGATGGAAATGGAATCCATCAACCTTTACTTGGTCACTATAATTAAGTTTCTCAAGCGCTGTCATGATCTCAGCGGATGACATACCAAAACGACTGATATGATTAGACTCAGGACGAAAACGCAGCAGTATACTTATACGTCCTGATGGACTTATCCACCTTGTAGCAAGGTGAATAAGCTCGTCCATTTCCTCAATAGAATCAATAACAATCCGCGCCCCTTGCACTATTAACGCCTGTAAAAACGCCGTTGTTTTGGCAGGGCCTGTGGCACACAACTCTGTACCTCTACATCCCGCACGAATAGCATCGTTGAGTTCATATAGGCTAGAAACATCAGCCCCAGTTCCCGCAGCAACAGCGGCTTGTAATAATGACTGTGATTTATTGACTTTAACCCCATAATACAAATTGGTTTGTATACCAAATGTTTTGGCGACTTCGACCATGGCATTAACGTTCTGCTCCACAGTATGAGGCCAGACAATATTAAGGGGTGAACCATATATCTGTGTTAAATGAACAAGGGTATCAGGGGATGTCTCCAACCAACGGATAATAACCGGATCGATATAAGGGGGTAATGCTTGGGTTATAGCGATCTGCCAAGATTCATTTGCTCGGTAATAAGTATTTAACAACGAAGACATATGGAACCCTCTTAGAAGTCAACACTTACCGAGGCAAGGAAAGTACGTGGTGCTCCCTGTGCAATAGTGGTATATGACGCGACACCAGACCAGTAATGGTGATTAAATAGATTCTGTACATCAAAACGGAAAGTGGTAGGCGCACCATACACACGTGTTTTATAGGAGGCTCCCATATCTACCGTTGTCCAAGAATTGATAGACTGTGTATTTGCCTGATTGACATATTGCTTTGCGCTATAATTGACATAACTGTTTAATGACAATCCATGCAAAATAGGAAGGTCATATTCCACTCCCACATTTGCTTGTAGAGGAGAAACGCCAACGGGTTTGTTACCACGGATATCAGATTTAGGCGATTTGATAAGTTCGGCATCAATAAGAGAAAGATTGCCTGAGATTTGTAAATTATCCAGCACCTGCGCAGAAAGATTAACTTCAACGCCTCGATTTCGCTGCTCACTATTAGCATTGAATATATTATCAGTGCTGTCGATAGCACCACTAGGCTTGGTTATCTGGAAAAGAGCCAAGCTGCTTTGTATTCCCGCGTTATCATACTTAACTCCAACTTCGTACTGTCGCGAGCGGTAAGGACGCATCACTTGGCCGGCATTTTTTGCAAAACTCGGCGCTATATCACCTTTGCTTAACCCTTCAATATAGTTGGCATAGAGCGAAACAGACTCTAAAGGATGGTATACCAGCCCCAACATTGGCGTCACTGCTGATTCATCATAAGTGGCCGAACGCTGTCCATTAACCATAAAGTTATCGGCCTGCACTCTTTGCAAACGTATCCCAGGGATAATATCTACACTGCCATTCAATATGGTCATGATGTCCGAAACGGCAAGACTAGTTAATTGACTAGAAGATGCTTTGGGAACGCTTGCTGGAGACGATGGTAGGGTAACATCGACTTCTGATGGTGAATAAATATTAGAAATCACCTTTTGTTTTCCTACATTACCCGCAACAGCAAGACGGTCATGATAATAGCTGGCCTGTAATGTCATCTGATGATCAATAGCGCTCGTTGAAAAGTAACTTCTGACACCGGTTTCAAAAATATAACGATGTACATTAAAGCGATAATTAGTAATTGTCGATTCAACATCTCCATTGTCGTTAATAATCTTTGGGGTTTGCTCAGAGATACGTGAAACGATTGAGCGACCACCACCAGCATTCATGAAAAGTGTTAGATTATCGTTAAGCTCGTATGAACTGTGCAGTAATACGCCCTGATCGCGGGTGTTCCACCACATCCCTTTTTGGGCAATATTGCGTCGACCATTAGGGGCCTTAGGAACATCGATACCCGCTAAGACAATAAAAGGACGATTAGGTGATTTGACATATTGATATTGATCGAATAAATCAACTGAAACGGTGAATCCATCTTTTCCATAGTCAAGAGCGAGTGCACCTAATGCCGTTTTTTTATGAGTATTATCAAGCGCCAGATCTCCACCACTACCACCACCATTAAATCGGACGCCCCACATTTCACCGTCTGGGGTTACCCACAATTTACCTACATCTATATAGGCACCAAGTTGATTATCAGATCTCCAAGTGGTAGTAATCTGTTTAGTTCCCTGACGAGTAGGTCTTTTCGTCACCGCGTTAACAACACCGCCAACCCCGCCATTGGGGGAGATACCATAAAGCCCCGCCCCAGGCCCTTTTAGTAATTCTATTCGCTCTAAATATTGAGGTAATAACTGATAATTTGGCGCTACACCATAAACACCATTGAGGGCAACTTCACCAATATTGCCTTCCCCGATAGGGAATCCTCGGATCATAAAGGAATCAAGAATACCACCTGACGGAGATGTCACTTGAACGGATGGATCATCTTTTATTACATCGCCAAGTGTTTTAGCCTGTCGTTGCTCAATATATTTCGAGGTATATCCCTTAATACTAAATGGAATATCTTGGATATCTTTATTTCCCAATAAACCTATGTTGGCTTGTTGTGATAACCTACCTTTAGTTTGGGGGTTAACGCGCTCTGCGTTAACAATAATTCTCTCTTCCGCGCTGACGAAATCAGGAATTAAACTTGCTGCAATAGTCAATGCTAAAAAATGTTTGTTTGTGATCATTATTATTCTCTCAGATCTTAGAGTTATCTACTTGTTCACCAGCTAACGGATTGTTAAGTCCATGCTGAAGACGGTAATCAGTATATTGCTGTAAATGCATGCTCATTAATGAGCGGGTATACCAAGGGTGGTGGAGAAAATGTTCACGCTCTTTGTGCCAAAAATCCGCCTCTACTCTGGGTTGAAGTGCTTTAAACACAAGTTCAAGCTCTTCGCCGATCACAGTCCATATGCGGGTATCAGGGATGTCATAAAGTTGAGTTAAACAAAGCGCAATTTCATGTAAATGGCTGACAAGACAAGCATCTACAACGAAGGTTCTGACAGGTTCAATATCATCTTCAAACACCGTGGGTAAAATGCCGGGCCATATATAAGGTTGAAGCTCATAACCTTGCTGACGCAGTGCTGGAGCCCAACTGCGTCCATCACCAAAATCACGAATAAGCATGGTGACCGCACGACCGGAATCATCAAACAAAACTTGCGTATTTTGTTGGTGTGCCTCAAGGGCAATGCCATAAATTAAATACATCGCTAAAACCGGTTTCAGTATGACTTTGGTATAATTACGAAACCATGTTTCAGGTAAGTCGCCTGATAATGCGATCAGCTCGCTGATAAGGGGTTGGGGTTTATGTGGGAGTTCAGTAAATAATGATGCAACTGTGATAGCGATTAAATTATTGTTTCTTTCCCATGCTTGCGTATCACGAAATACAACCGAGAGAAACTTACCTTCAGCGTCATCCATACGCACGTTATGACGGAAATGCCACGCCACTTCTTCTCGGAAAAAGTCCAGCTTGCCATCAAAATCCTTATCCACCCGCAAAATATCCTCAATAATCGTACTAATACGTGGCCCCATATGAATAGATTTGGCTTGAAGGCTGCGCATTTCGCTAGTCATCCAGATAGCAACAGGTAATTTGATAAAGGGTGATCTAGATGCGGTAGGAAGCATGGTTCTAAACGACATGGATGCCGCGGTCTCAAGTTGAGGGCCTAATGGTAGAAGAATGCCTTCATCTATTTCTTTTGAGAAATGCGCAATGATCCAGTGTTCAAGATGCCAAGGATGCAGAGGAATAGGTAACCATTTTTGTGGGTTTTGGTGTTGACTTGTAAGCCACTCACACCATTTATTCCAAACGGTTGGAAAAGCCGATGAAAACCATTGATGGATATCCTGAATATGGGGCATCTTCTCACAATAAACCATATCGCTTTGTATGGCTGCGATACGCAGATTAACTCGTGCACCAAATTCAGCTGATAGTGCGACAATATCATCATCGCTTAAACCGGGTCTAGACTTCCAAGTTGGGTAATAAGAATGACCTTCAAGAGCGCCCCACTGATCGAGAAAAGTTGCACCATCACGCCGACTGTAATGACGAGTTATCCATTCAATAAAACAAGATGTTCCCTCTTGTGCCATCTCATTAGAAATCATATCCCGCCACTTTGACCGATGTGCTCTAGCTAATCGATCATTATGGATACTGTTTGCTACATCTTTATTGAATTTTGTCATTCCCTCCGTTGTAGGGGTGAAACTAAGTTCGTTTTTCAGTATCCCCATAAGTTCTTCATGGGATTGCACCATTCGGTGGCGGCCATCCATTGATTTAAGGATAATATCACCGCGATTAATAACTGTATTTGCAGGAAAAACGGTCGTTTGATTAAATTGAAGGATATGTATCCCATCAGAAAGCGGGTACTTAACGTTATTTTCATCATTGAAAACTTGCAGTTTATTATCATCCAATAATTTTTCTGCAAAAAGACAGCGAATGATACGAGCAAGGGCATTACGTGTTGAAAAATCTGTTTGTATAGCAGTTTGTTGCCCTGCAATACTCTTTTTCTCTACCGTCTCCATCATTTTTCTCCCAAAGAAATAAGGCTTAAACAATTAATTTAAATTTATCTATCTTGGGGGGTTACTTAACCTTTTTTTACTTTTTCGAGCGTCTTGAAAAAGGTTGATGAGTAAGCTACCATCAGAAAATGATGATGTAAATAATAATCAATCTCATTCTCATAATTATTCGTTTTTATGGAAGATACATTATATTTATTACTAAGGTAGGTAAATATGAACGAAGAGATTAGCTATCTGTTTGTCCCTGCTAATAAAAAAGTTATGATTTCCAAAGCGTTAACTTATGGTGCAAATGCGATCATTCTTGATCTTGAAGATGCGGTTCATCCTGATGAAAAACCGCTCGGACGTGACAACATTCAAAATTGGCTAACGACAATAAATAACACCATCATTAACACCAGTATATATATCAGAATAAATCATCCTAAAGAGAAAGAATTTAAAAACGATGTTGATCTATTAAATTCATTAAATGAAACGCTAATGACAGGAGTAATGATCCCAAAACTGGAAGATGCGGAAATACTTTCCTATATAAAATCAAAACTTCATCTGGCTATATCAAAGCGACCATTTATAGGCATTATAGAAACAGCGCGTGGAGTGCACCATTGTGAAGAGATTGCCAATAGTGGTGTAACGAGATTAGCATTCGGCTCATTAGATTACTCACTAGATATTGATTGCCAACAAACAGCAGAAGCGTTGCTATACGCAAGAAGCCGAATCGTTATCGCTTCACGCATTGCCAACCTTATCTCCCCTATTGACTGTGTCACCCCTGAATTTTGCACACCTAATACATTATTAATGGATGCCAACCATGCTCGCGCTCTTGGGTTTGGCGCTAAACTCTGTATTCATCCAGATCAAATAGATACTGTTAATAAGGCATTTAAACCTACTGAGGAAAAAATTAAATGGGCGCAAGAAGTGGTTAAGCAATCAACAGCCAGTTATGCTTTTCAGATTAATGGGGAGATGATTGATTTACCTTTAATAAAACAAGCCACGCGTATTATCAATGGTAAATATAAACCAAATTGAATCTATCAAAGACCACCCAAATAAGTATAGTCATCATATCAAATACAATTATTTGAGTGGTTTAAAAATGCTATATATCATTTATCATCCCATCAATTAATACCTGTGAATGGCCTCTAGAGCATCGTTCAATACGGGCGCTAACGCGATAAACATCGGCGAGTATTTCTGGTGTGATCACCTCAGTTGGTAAACCATTGGCAACTAACTCCCCATTTTTAAGCATTAATACATACTCTCCATGGCGTAATGCAATATTAATATCGTGAACAACAACCACAGTAATCATATTACGTTTCTTGGTTTCTCTCGCGATTAATTCCATCACATGAAACTGATAATTAAGATCGAGTGCGCTGAGTGGTTCATCTAGCAATAATAAACTTGGTCGTCGAATTAGTGATTGAGCAAGCCCCACCAATTGTTTCTGCCCACCGGATAATTCGTCAAGATATCGCATAGCTAAATGTGAAATTCCCAGTTGTTCTAATAGATCTATAACTTCACCATTCGCTGAATGAGAACGATGTTCACCTAAAGCTCGTCTTGCAACCAGAATTGACTCCAAGACACTCAAATGAACACCCGCAGGTAGAGTTTGTGGCAAATAAACCACCTGCTCTGCTCGTTTAGAAAAAGAGAGGGAGAGTAATTCATCATCACCAAGAAAAAGCTTTCCTTGTGCGCTATTAAGCCCAGCAAGCGCCCTTAACAACGTCGATTTACCACTGCCATTAGGCCCCAAAAGAACAGTAATTTTCCCTCGTGGAAGCAGTGAGACCGTTAATTCTTTAATTATTTCTCGCTTCGCATATCCCGTAGAAAGCTTTTCAATACGCAACCCAGCATTCAATCCCGTATTCATTATATTCTCCCGCGATGACGCAAAATGATACTAACAAAGAAAGGGATACCCACAAGAGAAGTCACAATTCCCACCGGAATAATCACACCAGATAAAAGGTTTTTGGAGGCTAAAGAAGCTATCGATAATACCAATGCGCCAATAAGGGCACTTGCGGGCAAATAAAAACGATGATCTTCGCCAACCGTCATCCGAGCAATATGAGGTGCGACTAATCCAATAAAACCTATTGGGCCAACAAATGCCACCGCCAAGGCAGAAATGATGCTAATACGAAGTAATGTTGTTAGGCGTAAGCGTCTGACGTTGATCCCAAAGCTCATCGCACGATCTTCCCCTAGACGAAGAGCTGTCAGTTTCCAAGCATTCATCAATGACAAGGGGAAGATAATCACTAATACAACCAATAAAATGTATAACTTATCCCACGATGCCCGATTAAGGCTACCCATTGTCCAGAACACTAATCCCTGAAGCGTATCTTCGTTAGCGATAAATTGCATAATGGAAACGGCAGCATTAAAAGTAAACACTAACGCTATGCCAAAGAGAATAATTCCAGAGGTAGAAACTCGCATCCAACGTGAGATAAAGTCCAGTAACAACGTTGCCAGTAATGCGAAAATAAACGCATTAACTGAAATAAACCACTGAGCAGGAACCCCCGGAATACCAATTCCTAAAACAATCGCTAAAGCAGCACCAAAAGCAGCGGCAGAAGAGACGCCAAGCGTAAAGGGACTTGCCAGCGGGTTATTGAGTATAGTTTGCATTTCAGCACCCGCTAACCCGAGTGACATTCCAACGATAACCGCCATAAGGGAGTAAGGTAGCCTGATATCCCACACAATAACCCGAGTACCAGCATCGGCAATTTCTGGCGATATTAGTGTATTCCACAGTTCAGTCAGCGATAATCCTGAAGGCCCTAAAGTAAAATCAAGGATCAAAACGCTACATAACACGCCCCCTAATATCATTAAGTAAAAGAAACGACGAAGTATCTGTCGCTGATATTCCTTCACTACCCTTGCTTTTGTTGTTTTACTTGAGTGTTGTTTAGACGCTCTATTTTCGCTCATTGAATGTTAGCCTGTTAGTTACCCCACGCTAGGTATAAGCGATATTATAGCAAGCTAATGCGAATTAAAACTATAACGATAATAGTTACCATTCTC
This sequence comes from Proteus sp. G2609, assembly GCF_963896135.1. Taxonomy (NCBI): domain Bacteria; kingdom Pseudomonadati; phylum Pseudomonadota; class Gammaproteobacteria; order Enterobacterales; family Morganellaceae; genus Proteus; species Proteus sp. G2609. The sequence goes on from NZ_CAWQNB010000003.1 coordinate 38,430, forward strand.
AATAATAAGATGTAATAGGTAAAATAAAGCTACCAGTTGATATGAATTGCTCTTATTTAATAGGCAAATAATAGTGGCGTTATAAATGGAGGTAGAAAACAGAGACAAAAGTAATAAACTTAGATATCTGTAATAGAAGACGTGAGTGTCGACAGAATACTGACTAAATAAGTTAATGATACTATTTTTATTTTAGGCAAAAAAAAACCGCATCAGCATAAAGCGATACGGTTTCTAATTATTTTGATGTCAATTAATACATCAAAATGATAAATTCTGGCGGAACGGACGGGACTCGAACCCGCGACCCCCTGCGTGACAGGCAGGTATTCTAACCAACTGAACTACCGCTCCGCGTATCCTTTCGGACGAGATGAATATTACGAATCTCTTACCTTGTCGTCAACTATTTTTCTAACAAAAAGATGCGTTTGGATAGTTTTTAATCTCAACACTCTATTTATATCACTTTACCTTTATGCAGTTTCATCATTCGAAGCAGGAGCTGGACGCCATAAACAGTGGCCTCCTTTTTTCACCACTAAATCTAACCGAGCTTCGTGCGCAACTAACTCTTCTGCAGAGGCTTTTATTACTCTTAATCCACGCACTGGTCGTACAATACGTTGTATATCATCCCCTTTTTGCTCTTCGTTCGGTTCACCTTCCATTGAAAAAGCTAATGCGGTTTGCCCACCGGTCATAGCTAAGTAAACATCAGCGAGGATCTCGGCATCTAATAATGCGCCGTGCAGTGTTCGTTTGGAGTTATCAATTAAATATCTGTCACATAACGCATCTAGATTATTGCGTTTGCCAGGAAATAACTCCCTTGCCATAGCAAGGCTATCGGTTATTTGGCAAAAAGTTTCTGTGAGAGGAATATCACGGTTAAGCTTCTGAAACTCATAATCCATAAAGCCGATATCAAACGAGGCGTTATGGATAATTAATTCTGCACCACGAATATACGCTAAAAACTCATCTGCTATTTCTGCAAATGAAGGACAATCCTCTAAAAATTCGTCACTGATCCCGTGAACTTCAAAAGCTTCAGGATCAACCAGTCTTTCTGGTTTTATATAAACATGGAAATTTCGCCCAGTTAAGCGACGATTGATAACCTCAACGGCACCAATTTCAATGATATTATGGCCTTCATAGTGAACGCCCAGTTTGTTCATACCGGTTGTTTCGGTATCTAGTACAATTTGTCGTGTGATTGGAGTGCTCATAATCCGTTTTTATGTCAGACTTAGGGTTAATTTTTCGTATTACTTAAAAAGGATAAGTCGCCTTTATGCACAAGCAGGTAGAAATATTCACCGATGGTTCATGTTTAGGCAACCCAGGTCCTGGTGGTTATGGTGCAATTTTACGCTACCAACAGCATGAAAAAACCCTTAGTGAAGGTTTTTTTATGACCACCAATAACCGCATGGAACTCCTTGCTGCTATCGTAGCATTAGAAGCGTTAAAATTCCCTTGTAAAATTACACTGACTACGGATAGCCAGTATGTCAGACAGGGAATTACCAAGTGGATACATAGTTGGAAAAAACGCCAATGGCGTAAAGCAGATAAAAGCCCTGTGCTGAATGTTGATTTATGGAAGCGTCTTGATAAAGCCATTGAGCGTCATGAAATTGAATGGCATTGGGTTAAAGGTCATGCAGGCCATGACGAAAATGAACGTTGTGATGAACTGGCCAAAGCGGCCGCGCAATCTCCCACAAAAGAAGATACTGGCTATCTAGAAAGTCAACAAGATAAAACCTGAGAGTAATAACGGCAGATAGTGATATTAATCAGGTCGATTACGTGTAGCGCCTAAAACTCTGCCTTTTACACTCATACGCGGTAATGCAAACTTCATCGCGGTGGGTGTTAAAGGAAGCGTTCTTTTACGTGCTAATATTAAATTTAAACATCCCCCGACATGATAGCGCTTACCATCACGTTTTACAGGACGGGAAAATGGCATAATCTGGAAGTTCTGTTGTGTTATCACTTCATAATTAAGCACACTTAGCCAATCAACTTGGCGACGAAGTGAAAACATCCGACAATAATAGGGCTGTTTATGCCGTAAAATAGGCGTACATTTTCCTATACCTAATAGGCTGATAGGATTAAAACTTGATAGGATGATCCAACCGTCATCCACTAATACACGATCGGCTTCTCTTAATAACCAATGAGGATCTGCACTGTAATCTAAAACATGAGCCATAAGACAGACATCAACCGATTTATTTTCAAATGGCAGATAATTGAGAGACGCCATAACATCTGTGTTTGTCGTCGTTGTAGTCACGTTAACTTGATGTGAGACCATACTGGATTTAGTATCGAGTTCAGCACTAAGTTGACCTAATTTAAGCATATGAAAACCGTATATTTTCGGCCACCAATTTTGTAATCGCAATTCAATTGCCATACGGTAATATTCTCCCCAAGGAATATTACGCCAAGAGCTTGGCATACAAATTGGTTTTCCCGAACGCGCTGCTTTCATCGTTTAACCCTTTTATATTTATAAGTAAGGTAACTTTATGGAGCTTATCAGAATTCCCGCTTTATCCGATAACTACATTTGGCTATTAAGTAATGAAAATAGTGAATGTGTGATTGTCGATCCTTCCCAAGCCAAACCGGTTATAGACATCATCTCACAACGTTCATTAACACCTGTCGCTATTTTGTTAACTCATCACCACGAAGATCATGTCGGTGGTGTTGCTGGGTTGGTTAGTAAATATCCTAACATTGAGGTTTTTGGTCCACAAGAAACACAAACTAAAGGCGCTAATAAAATTATTCATGATCAAGAACACATTATTGTTGATTCTTTTTCTTTTTTCGTTATCGGAACACCAGGCCATACATTAGGTCATGTCGCCTACTATAGTGAACCTTATTTATTTTGCGGTGACACGCTATTTTCCGGCGGTTGCGGACGTTTATTTGAAGGTAGTGCACAACAAATGTTTAGCTCATTACAAAAGTTAATGGCATTACCTGATAACACCTTAATTTGTTGTGCCCATGAGTATACATTAGCTAACTTGACCTTTGCGCACCATATTATGCCAAAAAATCCTGATATTACCGATTATTTAAACAAAGTTACTGAAATGCGCCATCATTTGCAACCAACAGTGCCGATAACACTGAAAAATGAAAAGAATATTAATCTTTTTCTAAAATCTGACGATATTGATTTACAAAGAATTTTAGGTATAACTTCTAATACTTATGCTCCAATAAAGACATTTACAAAATTAAGAGAATTAAAAGACAACTTTTAGTTCCTATCGGTTGTTTTATTTGGGAACACTAGTATTATTTAGGGCAAAAAACACACAGGACTAATTTTCGAACATGAAGACAAAAGTGATTTTGTTCTCTATATTGCTATTGGCGGGTTGCCAGCAATCTAAGAGCATAAAACCCGATTTGTCTGCGATAACACCCACATCTTTAGGGACTTCAACTTCTTACCAACCACAATATGATATAAAAACCAATTTGTGGGGTTATGTAGTAAGTGAATTAAAAATGGATATCCCTGACAATGAAAGGATTTCGCAGCAAGAAACTTATTTTTTAAATAATCCAAAACATATACAAACCGTTGCATTACGTGCAGAGCCTTATATGTATTGGATTATTGAGGAAATAGAAAAACGTAATCTACCGATGGAGCTTGCACTGGTTCCGGTGGTGGAAAGCGCGTTTAATCCTCATGTCACCTCTTCAGCTAAAGCGGCGGGCTTATGGCAATTTGTCCCTGTCACAGCTAATTATTATGGTCTAGCACAAAATCAATGGTATGACGGTCGCCGTGATGTTGTCGCTTCTACTAATGCAGCCTTAGATTTGCTTGAGCGCCTTTACATTATGTTTGATAGCGACTGGCCTTTAGCATTAGCCGCTTACAATGCGGGCGAAGGTCGTGTTATGCAAGCGATAAAAGCTAATGAGAGCAAAAACCTACCTACCGATTACTGGTCACTTTCATTACCCAAAGAGACCATGAATTATGTGCCTAAAATTCTCGCCTTAAGTAAAGTTATCCGTGACAATGAAGCCGATATCACCTTCCCGAAAAGTAACTATCGCGATAAATCATTAGCCGCAATTGATATTGGCGAACAGATAACATTAAGCAAAGTCGCTGAACTTAGCCAATTACCTATTACAACCGTAAAAGACTATAACCCTGGCTATAAGCGCGGGATCACCGCACCAAATGGCCCTCATGTTATTTTACTTCCTCGTAATAAACTTGCGCAGTTCCAAAATGCGTTTGCTGACGAAGCGATTTTAAAGACCATCCGTTTAGCAGTAGCTAAAGCCAATCAGTCGATTAAGCAAGAAGGCATTTATAAAGTCCGCTCCGGTGATTCTTTTTATGCCATTGCTCGACGTTATAATATGAGCGTAAAAGAGCTACAACGACTCAATGGATTAAGTGCAAAGAGTACCTTATTAGTTGGGCAAACATTAAAAATTCATAATGCAGGTAGTGTGAACAATCGTCCAACAAGCAAACCAACCGGCGCTTCACCAAGTTACTATAAAGTTCGTCAAGGTGACTCTTATTACAGTATTGCTCGTCGTCACAATATTAATCTTAAGCAATTAATGAGCTGGAATGCTGATATCAAGATGTTAAAACCGGGAACGCAATTAACGCTTTACTTAAAAAAATAGTTTTTAGCGCCTTGATAAACAGTTAACGCCATCTAACTATCGAGCGGATAGTTAGATGGCTGTTTACTTTATAATATTTTAATACCCATCATTTATACTGATTAAGCAACGCAATAAATTCACTGATTGGCTCCGAATAGTCATGTTTATCCATATCAAGTTCAACAAGGCACAGTTTATCTTGATGCACTTTTAATAAAGGTAATACGGTTTCTAACGCTTCTAGACTATCCACTTTCACACTATAAGCATCACAATTAAATAGCTCAGGTAACTGTGAGTAATTCCAGTTTTGGATATCATTAAAGGTATCTTTAGGCCCGTAAAAGATCTTTTCAAATGCGTAACCTTGATTATTAACAATAAAAATAACGGGATTGAGTTTTAAGCGTAATAAAGTAGAAAGCTCTTGTGCAGTCATCTGAAATGCACCATCACCAATAACAACAAAGGCACGTCCTTGGTTTTCTAATGCAAGAGTAACACCTAATGCGGCGGGTAAAGTATAACCAATGGATGCCCAAATATTACTGACCACTAATTGACTGTTACCAGAAAATATATGATTAACCGCACATAAAAAAGCATTACCTGCTTCAGCAAGAATAACCGAATTATCATCAAGGACTTTATCTAACAGAAGAGGAATAGAATCTATTTTTATCAGTCCTTGCCAATCAGGCGGTACTATTTTTTGCGGTAGTAACGCTATGTTGTGGGGATAAATATAGTCAAGGGCTAATAAGGCGTTAGGCATATCGAGTAAAGAAACGCCATAAATCTTCTCTTCCTCTATTAAGCTATAAGTATCATAAAATTGATAGCAATTTTGTGTGGGAACGTCGAAGGTAAATCCCGCTGTATTAACTTCATCCCAACTCACCCCAAGACTAATAATTAAATCAGAATTTATAATATAATCTAAACCTTGTGGATTAGATAATTCACCAAATAATATTCCACCATACTGTTGACGCCCTTCATCAACACCCCCTTTACTTCCCCATACAGTAAAAAACGGCAGATTAGTTTTTTCTAATAAATTCTCAACTTGTTTTCTTAATTGGTAACGTGATACTTGTTCGCCAATAATAATACATGGTGATTTTGATTGCTTAATTTTATTTTCAAGAAGAGTAATAACTTTATTTAAATCATCGGGATTACTTTGAGGTAATGTTAATTGTAATGGTAACTTTGGTTTATTAACTTTCATCACACCGACATCCTCTGGTATTAATAAATAAACCGGATATCGATAACGCCACAATGTTTCTAATACTCTATCAATTTCTTCCGTCGCATTGTGATATGTTAATACAGCCGTCGTTTTTGAAATATGACGATACATTTTTTCAAAGGCATCAAACCTACCCGTCGCTAAACAATGATGTAATGTTTTTCCTTTCTCTTGCTTTGACTGAGAAGGCGCGCCAACAATATGAATAATAGGAACCTGCTCTGCAAAGGCGCCAGCAACACCATTTATCGCACTTAACTCCCCCACTCCATAGGTTGTACACAGAGCAGAAAAACCTTTGATCCGTGCGTATCCTTCACAAGCATATGATGCATTTAATTCATTACATGCTCCTACCCATTGAATATCTTTATCATTATCAACAACACCAATAAAAGGTAAATTATAATCGCCGGGAACACCAAAAATAGTTTTAATTTCTAACTCTTTTAATCTTACTAATAAATAATCTAAAACTGTAATCATACCCTGTACCTACTATTTTTATTAGAATAAAGAATGAAATTAAAGTATAGGTACAATTTGTTTTTTTTCTAATTTAATAAAATTAAAAAAATTAGAATAATTAAAATAAAAAAACTAATTTAATTAAAATAAAAAAGGTACCTATTTTTATAGATACCTTTTATTTATTAATTAGTAATTGTAATTATAACCAGAAGAACCAAGCAAAGAGAGAGATAACTAAGATACACACAAGGTTAAGTACCCCACCTACACGTACCATCTCTGTCTGTTTAATATATCCGGAGCCAAATACAATCGCATTGGGTGGCGTTGCCACTGGTAACATAAAGGCACATGATGCACCGATACCAATAATCATCGTTAACGCCATAACAGGCATACCTAAAGCTTGTGCCACCGTTGCAAAGATAGGAACAAGTAACGCAGCGCTGGCGGTATTACTGGTGAATTCAGTTAAAACAATAATAAAGGTTGTTACAGCAAGAATAATGACAAACCAATGGCTGTTACCAAAAGTATCTTTCATAAAATCAGCCATAACCAAACTTGCACCAGAAGATTGTAAAATTGCGCTCAGTGTTAAACCACCACCAAACAGCATTAATACGCCCCACTCTGTATTTTCCTGAATTTGGCTCCAACTTGCTACACCCGTCACCCCGATAACAATAGCGGCACTGACTGCAATGACGGTATCTAAATCTTTCACACCACCGAAAGCGCTACTGATAAAGGAGCTAAAGATCCAGCAAAATACCGTTACTAAGAAGATAATCATGGTAATAACACGTTTGTTATTCCACTCTAACACTTCTAATTTCAGATCAAACTTATGTTTTAGGTTAGGACGTAGCATCAGATACATCACAATAAACATGATAGGCAATAGCACTAACATGATTGGAACACCGTACTTCATCCAAGTAATAAAATCTAAATTTAGTTGAGCAGCAGCAATTGCATTTGGCGGGCTACCCACCAACGTACCTAAACCACCGATACTGGCACTATAAGCAACACCTAATAGTACGAAGACGAAAGTATTACGTTCTGAACGAATATCTAAGTTAGATAAAATGCCTAACACTAACGGTAACATCATTGCCGCAGTTGCCGTGTTACTGATCCACATTGAGAGTAATGCCGTTACCCCAAAAAGTAACAAGACAGCAATGGAGAGCTTGCCTTTAGCAATCATCAATAAGCGGTTAGCGATTAAGCGATCTAATCCTTGAATATGAAGCGCTGTTGCTAATGCAAATCCTCCGAAGAATAAGAAAATAATCGGATTAGCAAAAGATTTTAGCGATTCATTGGTGTTCATTAACCCGAGCACTACCGCAAGGATTGGAATAAACAACGCTGTAATAGTTACGTGAATAGCTTCTGTCAGCCATAACACACCCACAAACACCATTAACGCTAAACCTGCATTAGCTTTTGGATCGTAGGGTAAAAATTCTAGCAATAACAGCAGTAGTACAACGTCGATTGCTAAAATAATTAACCCTCGTTTGTTTATCGGGCTTGATTTCGCCGATGGGGCTAAATTGGACGCATCCATGATAATACTCCACATTAGCTGACGTGAACATTAAGTTCACTAAGCCATAATTGTTAACGAAATAGGTTATATGTGAAATATAAAAACATTTCACTCCATTGAAAATGTGCAAAAGTTATAATTGGGATCTGATCCACGAGAATTAACCGATTTATTAATAAAAGAGTAAAAATTGAACACTATTTTCTCTTACGCATCACACTTTTTATTCCATTGTTCTAGTGTAAATATCCTACTTTCCCTATCTAGCGCCAAAAAAAATGGGTGAACAATACATTCACCCATTTAAAATTAATAAATCTTTCTAATCGAAATTACGATTATGCTTGGCCTTTAACTTCTTTCAGACCATTGAAAGGTGCTTTGCTACCTAATGCTTCTTCGATACGGATCAGCTGGTTATATTTAGCAACACGGTCAGAACGGCTCATAGAACCTGTTTTGATTTGACCTGCTGCTGTACCTACTGCTAAATCAGCGATAGTTGCATCTTCTGTTTCACCAGAGCGGTGAGAGATGATAGCAGTATAACCTGCGTCTTTCGCCATTTTGATAGCAGCTAACGTTTCTGTCAGTGAACCGATTTGGTTGAATTTGATCAGGATAGAGTTAGCAATACCTTTATCGATACCTTCTTTTAGGATCTTAGTATTAGTTACAAACAGGTCGTCACCAACCAGTTGGATTTTGTCACCAAGTACTTTAGTTTGGTATGCGAAACCATCCCAGTCAGATTCGTTTAAGCCATCTTCGATAGAAACGATTGGATACTGTTTAGTCAGCTCTTCTAAGTAATGAGTGAATTCTTGTGAAGTGAAAGTTTTACCTTCGCCTTTCAGTTCGTAGTTACCAGTCTCATTGTTATAGAATTCAGATGCAGCACAGTCCATAGCCAGAGTTACATCTTTACCTAAAACATAACCCGCAGCTTCTACTGCTTCTTTGATAGCCGCTAATGCAGCCGCATTAGATTCTAAGTTTGGCGCATAACCACCTTCGTCACCTACCGCGGTGTTCATGCCTTTTGCTTTCAGCACTTTTGCTAAGTGATGGAAGATTTCAGAACCCATACGAACCGCTTCTTTCAGAGTAGGCGCGCCAACAGGTTGGATCATAAACTCTTGGATATCAACGTTGTTATCAGCATGCTCACCACCATTGATGATATTCATCATTGGTAAAGGCATTGAGTATTGACCGTGAGTACCGTTCAGATCAGAAATATGCTCATACAAAGGCATACCTTTCGCTGCAGCAGCTGCTTTTGCGTTTGCTAAAGAAACAGCTAGGATTGCGTTTGCACCAAAGTTTGATTTGTTTTCAGTACCATCTAAATCGATCATGATTTTATCGATATTAGCTTGGTCTTTAGCATCTTGACCCAAAAGAGCTTTAGCGATTGGTCCATTAACAGCTTCAACCGCTTTCAGAACACCTTTACCTAAGAAACGTGACTTATCGCCATCACGTAATTCTAAAGCTTCACGAGAACCTGTTGATGCGCCTGATGGAGCCGCCGCCATACCAACAAAACCACCTTCTAAGTGAACTTCAGCTTCAACTGTTGGGTTGCCACGAGAATCGATAATTTCACGACCAAGTACTTTAACGATTTTGGACATACGGTTTTCCTCTGTACAAGTTAAATTTCCGAGAAGAGAGATACGCGCTCTCTTCTCACATATCCTATTTTAGCAAGCCTTTTTGGTAGTCAAAGGCTGCTTTCACAAAGCCAGCAAATAACGGATGGCCGTCACGTGGCGTTGAGGTAAACTCAGGGTGGAATTGACAAGCAACAAACCAAGGATGATTTGGATTTTCAATAATTTCCACCAGCTTGTTATCAACTGAACGACCTGCAATACGTAAACCCGCATCTTCGATACGTTTTAACAGTAGATTATTCACTTCATAACGATGACGATGACGCTCTGTAATGGTATTTTTACCATACAGAGTACGCACTAAACTATCGCCACTTAAATGACAAGGTTGTGCACCAAGGCGCATTGTTCCACCTAAGTCACTATTTTCTGTACGCACTTCAAGATTGCCATTCTCATCACGCCATTCAGTAATAAGCGCAATAACTGGGTATTTACAATCAGGTGCAAACTCTGTGGAGTTAGCATCTTCCATATTGGCAACATTGCGTGCAAATTCAATCATAGCCACCTGCATACCTAAACAGATGCCTAAATAAGGGATTTTATTTTCACGTGCATATCGAGCAGCCATAATTTTGCCCTCAACACCACGTTCACCAAAACCACCTGGAACTAAGATTGCGTCTAACCCTTTTAGGATTTCTACACCACGAGTTTCCACATCTTGAGAATCAATTAATTTGATATTTACCGCAACACGGCTTTTGAAACCACCATGTTTTAATGCTTCAATCACTGATTTATAGGCATCTGGTAATTCAACATATTTACCAACCATACCAATGGTAACTTCGCCTTCAGGATTGGCTTCTTCGTAGATAACCTGTTCCCATTCAGACAGATTTGCCACTGGGCAATCTAAGCTGAATCGTTTACAGATATAATCATCTAATCCTTGCGATTTCAAGAGTGCAGGGATTTTATAAATGGAATCGACATCTTTTAATGAGATAACCGCTTTCTCGGGAACATTACAAAACAGTGCAATTTTGGCGCGTTCATTAGCTGGAATAACGCGATCTGAGCGACAAATTAATGCATCTGGTTGAATACCAATCGAGAGTAACTCTTTTACAGAGTGTTGCGTTGGTTTGGTTTTTACTTCACCCGAAGCCGCTAAATAAGGCACTAATGTTAAGTGCAGATAGAAAGTATGCTCACGCCCTACTTCTGCCGCCATTTGACGGATAGCTTCTAAGAAAGGAAGTGATTCGATATCACCGACAGTACCACCAACTTCAACTAACACGACATCATGACCTTCACCGCCACGGATGATGCGTTCTTTGATTTCATTAGTGATATGAGGAATAACTTGGATAGTCGCACCAAGATAGTCACCACGACGCTCTTTGCGTAGCACTTCTGAGTATACACGGCCGGTCGTAAAGTTATTACGACGCGTCATTTTCGTGCGAATAAAGCGCTCGTAATGGCCTAAGTCAAGATCAGTTTCAGCTCCATCGTCAGTGACGAAGACTTCTCCGTGTTGAATTGGGCTCATTGTACCTGGATCGACGTTAATATACGGATCTAACTTCATCATGGTGACATTGAGTCCACGGGCTTCTAGTATAGCCGCTAAAGAGGCTGCGGCAATGCCTTTACCCAGAGAGGATACGACCCCGCCGGTCACAAAAATATAATTCGTTTTCATGCTGAACCTGAAAGTTTAGGTGTATTTGGATGATGGATATAACTGGACGGGAACACAGTATACCCGAACCTTATTTTCGCTACAAACATTCTTAGTTGTATAAAGTTCTTTTTCATCACATTACTTATCCGTTTAAACACGAAAAAACAGTAAAAATTCAATCAACTAAACCCGTGAAAATATTTCTCAAGCATTTTAGCTTAATCCTTTCAGCTAAGATATCACTTTTAGAGAATAGATGCTTTATTTTTTTCACGATATAAAGTGTAGCAGGTTTCGTGACATATCTTTTGCTTATGATCATGCTTTTAATTTTTTTGAGGTTAATCACACTTTTTAGCAAATCAAATGCAACAACGATATTTAAAGCCACCTAAAATAAAAAAAGCGAAATTACCTTTTATAATTTCGCCTTTTATAATTTTTTATAAAAAGTGAGTAAAAACAATAAGATTTCATCTATTATCTTTCGCACTTAATGTCACAAAAACAAATAATGATGAGTCATTCTTCACTCAATTTCTTTTTCCTTCGCTTTTTGCCAACCGATCTCCATCTCTTCTAATGAAGCATTTTCTATGTTTATACCCTGCTCTGTGAGCATTTTTTCAACAAACCTAAACCGTTGCTCAAATTTACGACAAGCTCGATTAAGTGCCTGCTCTGGCTTCTGTTTTAAATGGCGCGATAAATTAACCACAGAAAAAAGCAAATCCCCCAACTCATCCTCAATACGTTGATCATCTCTAGGGGCTTTTTTCACTTCTGCCATCACTTCATCTATTTCTTCATACACTTTATCTAATACAGGAGAAAGCTCGTGCCAATCAAAGCCAACGGAGGCACAGCGCTTTTGCATTTTCTCTGCTTTCATCAGTGCCGGTAAAGTAGCAGGAATATCATCAAGTAATGAATATTGTGCTTTCGCTTCACGCTCTTGAGCCTTGATTTTTTCCCAACGATGTTTTTCAGTCGCTAAATTATTTTCATTTTCTGTAGCAAAAATATGTGGATGACGACGTTCTAATTTATTGCTGATAGCTTCGCAGACATCATTAAAATCAAATAATTGCTGTTCTTGCGCCATTCTGGCATAAAAAACGACCTGATAGAGTAAGTCCCCTAACTCCTCTTTAAGTGCGCTAAAATCTTTGCGGGCAATGGCATCTAGTACTTCATAGGTTTCTTCTAATGTATAGGGGGCTATGGTGTCAAAGGTTTGTACCCTATCCCACTCACAGCCTGTTTGAGGATCACGTAATTGCGCCATAATGGCTAATAAACGTAAAATTTCACGGTTTTCTGACATTATCTGGCCTTGTATCCTTGTATATAGAAGTGATCGTTATGTCGAGTTAACAAAATTTCGTAAAAAAATGCCAAGACACATTGTGCTTGGCATTTTATCCGTTAAGGCGACCAATGTCTTAATGAGAAAAGCGTTTGGCTTCTATGACATCAGGTAATTGATTGAGTTTCGCTAAAATACGCCCTAATACTTGGAGATTATAAATCTCAATATTCATATCAATGGTCGCTATTTGTTGCTTCACATCACTGCGGCTACTAACTCCCAGCACATTCACTTTTTCATTAGCTAAAATAGTGGTGATATCGCGTAATAAACCACTACGATCATTAGCCACAACCCGCACCACTAATGAATAACCACTTGAGTAATTCTCACCCCACACCGCATCGACAATACGCTCTGGTGCGTGAGAAAGTAACTCAGCTAATTGATCACAATCTGCACGGTGAATTGAAATACCACGTCCTTTGGTAATAAATCCAACGATATTATCGCCTGGAATAGGTTGGCAACAACGTGCGATATGATGCATTAAGTTCCCGACACCCTCGACCACAATACTGCCACCACCTGACGTGGTTGTTTTTGGTGTAGCCGTTTTATTTTCTAATGAGCGTAACGCCTCTTTGTCTTCATCTTCCGCTGTGGCTTTATTCAGCTTACTTTGTAAGAAATTGACTAATTGATTGATACGGATATCACCAACGCCTATGCCTGCCAGCACTTCATCAAGACTATGGACGTTATAACGAGCAATCAGCAGCTTTTCTGCTTCTTTCATATTGATATCAAGCGGCGCTAATTCATTATCTAAGATTTGGCGGCCTGCAATAATATTTTTATCGCGATCTTGTTTACGGAACCAATTGTGGATCTTCGCTCTTCCACGACTGGTTGTCACATAACCAAGATTAGGATTTAGCCAATCTCGGCTTGGATTAGGGTGTTTTTGAGTAATAATTTCAATTTGATCGCCCATTTGTAGCTGATAGCTAAATGGAACGATGCGCCCGCCGATTTTAGCACCAATACAGCGATGACCAACATCACTATGAATATGATAAGCAAAATCTAATGGTGTCGAGCCTGCAGGTAAATCAATCACATCCCCTTTTGGCGTAAATACATAGACGCGATCATCAAATACTTGACTACGTACTTCATCTAGCATTTCACCAGAATCAGCCATCTCTTCTTGCCATGCAATTAATTTACGTAACCACGCAATACGATTTTCATAACTTCCCGTCCCGCCTTTGGTTGTTGCACCAGTAGCACCTTCTTTATATTTCCAATGCGCTGCAACACCTAATTCAGCATCTTCATGCATCTGACGAGTACGTATTTGGATCTCAACGGTTTTACCTTCAGGGCCAAGTACCACCGTATGAATAGATTGGTAACCATTTGGTTTTGGATTGGCAACATAATCATCAAATTCATCGGGTAAATGACGAAAATGAGTATGTACAATACCTAAAGCGGCATAACAATCTTGTAGGCGTTCGACAACAATACGTACCGCACGAACATCAAATAGCTCATCAAAGGCGAGATTTTTTTTCTTCATTTTTCGCCAAATACTATAGATGTGCTTGGGACGTCCGTAGATATCGACTTCAATATTCTCTTGCTGCATATAACCACGCACCGTACTGACGAAATTATCAATATACTGTTCGCGATCAATACGGCGTTCATGCAGTAAATTTGCAATTTGCTTATATTCATCAGGATGAAGATAACGGAAACAGAAATCTTCAAGCTCCCATTTTAATTGTCCAATCCCCAATCGATTGGCTAATGGTGCATAGATATTAAAACACTCTTTTGCCGCTAAGACCCGTTCATCCTCAGTGGCATCTTTCACTTCACGTAAATGGGCAATTCGCTCTGCGAGTTTGATAACTACACAACGAAAATCTTCCACCATAGACAATAACATACGGCGTACATTATCGACTTGTACTGAGCTAGTTTCGTTGGTATGTGTCGCTTTAAGCTGGCGAATAGCATCCATCTCCATTACGCCACGCACTAAATTCCATATCGCCTCACCAAAATGTTCAGTGATAACTTCCTGGTTAATAAGATCTTCTTCAGCAAGTGGGAAGAGAAGTGCTGCCCTCATGCTATCTTTATCCATACTGAGTGTCGAAAGAAGTTCAACCATCTCAACACCGCGCCATAGCAACAGTTGCGCATCTTCACGGCCCAGAACAGTACGATGACAGTATTCCCAGGTTTGCATGATTTCACTCCCCGCATTCGCATGAGTTAAATTCAAGCTATTAACCCATTTATCAACGGCAAACTCCCCTGCAGGTGTTAAGTGAGCACTTCTAACTGCAACCATATTCTCTCCCTACTCGATATAAATCTTATCTGCGACTTATTGAGTGGCTATCTGTTTATTTGCGAATAAACAATGCCATTGATTCCAGATGCCCTGTTTGTGGAAACATATCCAACATTCTTAACTGGGTTAGCTGATATCCGGAATCTAATAATATCTTACTATCTCTGGCTAACGTGGTCGGATTACAGGAAACATACACAATTTTTTCTGCGGATAACGTCACAATATGTGACATCACTTGTGCAGCTCCCGCTCTTGCGGGATCTAGCAGAACTTTATTAAATCCTTCCTGTGCCCAAGGCATAGCAGAAAAATCGGCGGATAAATCAGCATGCCAAAACTGAACATTATCTAATTGATTAAGTTCAGCATTTTTTTTCGCCATTGCCACCAGTGCAGGAACACCTTCGACACCAACGACTTTATCAACACGCTTTGCCATAGGTAATGTGAAGTTACCCATGCCACAAAACAAGTCTAGTACGCGATCGTTTGGCGATAAATCGAGCCATGCTATCGCTTGAGCAACCATCTTATGATTTATTTCATCATTAACTTGAATAAAATCCGTTGGTGCAAAGTGTAATTTTAGACCCTCTATCTGATAGAAGGGTTCCTTCTCAATCGTTGTTAATTGTGCGATCTCACCATTATCACCCGCCAGATATATCATCACTTGAGCGTGATGAGAAAAATCATCTAACAATTGCTTATCACCCTCAGATAGCGGTGATAAATGACGCAAAATCACTAATGGCCCATTATCTGCTAACACTAATTCCACATGACCTAAATCACGCACGACAGAGAGTTGCTTTAAACACTGCCACAGTGGCAATAACAGTACATTAAGTTGTGGTTTTAATACTGGGCATTGGGTGACCATCACTAAGTCATTAGAAAGTGCTTGGCGAAATCCCATTACCAAACCCTTTTTAGGGTGATAACGTAACCCTAATCTTGCTCGACGCCGATAGCCATACTCCGCACCGGCAATAACAGGCTGTGCTGAAATGACCACATTAGTTTCACGTTTAATAAGATGTGATAAAACCTCAGCTTTAGTGGTGCGTTGCCAATCAATAGGCACATGTTGTTGCTGGCACCCACCACAATGTTGATAGTACTGACAGGGTGGTGTCACTCTTTCTGGGTTTGTGGTTAACCGTGTGATCACTTCTCCCTTGGCAAACTGGCGTTTTTCTTCGGTCAAACGAATGCGTGCAGTTTCTTGTGGAAGTAATCCTTTAACAAAAATGGTTTTGCCCTCAGCATGAGCAATACCTTGACCGTTAGCATCCAATGCATTAGCGGTTACCGCCAAGTTTTTTACCTGTTTTTTAGCAGGACGTTTTTTAGGGGAATAAAACTGCACCATAGTATTAAATTTTATGAATCTATTGCGGATTAACTCTAAAACAGCCTAGTTTGACATTTTCACTCCGCAAACAGAATTAAGTGTTTACTAGACCATTTAGAATAAGATATGAGGAGAGTATACCATCGAACAAGTTATTTACTTAACTGATATAAGCAATATTTTTATGAAATCGAAAAATATTTTTATGCTAACAAGTAGAAGTACTCTTTTATATAGATTTAATATTATTCTATAACTAAAAACTATTATATATAACGTTTACATTGAATATATTTACAATTAATAACAAATATTTTCTGTTATTTTAATAACGCGTAACTATCTCTAAGAAAAATCTAAAAATTATCATTAATCAATATGATAGATATTTCAATCGATTACACATTAATCACATACCATTAATTTTCTATATTCTTCATATGCATAATGGTCGGTCATACCACTGATATAATCTTGTATCAATCTTGTACGATAATAAAACTCTAAGGTTTTTCCCTCTTCACTATTAATATCGTAAATTTTTTCTAATGCTTCATTATAAGCAAGCTTATGTTTAATCGAAAGCTTATGATATAAACGCGTCTCAATAACATAATCAGGATGTTCATTATATTTATGTAGTCTTAGAAAATCATCGGTCGATAATAAAAGCAATGGCTTATAAATATCCAATAACCCACTGATCACTCGATAGCCCTTCATTTCAAGCTCTTCAACTTCGGGGTGACTAAATACCCACTTTTGCGCCACTCGTTTTAACGTTGCCAATAAACGATGTTCAGCACTCTTTCCTTCCAGTAAAGCATGGTTAAAGCTGCCTTCATAAACTTGAGGTAAGTTTTTAATAAAGCGATAGGCGGTGTAAGGTACTAATTTTCCGGTAATATAGACGCGCAAATACATAAAAAATTGATCTTGCATGCTACGCTTAGCTTCATTTTGATCAACTTTCTTAAAAGCTCGATTAACAGTGATATCAAACAGATCACCTTCTGTTACCGCACCACTTTCACTCCATGCATTTTTTAATAACTGCACTAAGCGATTAATATCAAAAATTCCTTTTTCTACCGCATCATCTAAATCAGCAATACAATAAGAAATATCATCTGCCGCTTCCATAATATAAGTCAGTGGGAAACGACAAAAATCTTTCATTGCAAGTTTCTCTTGTACTTCCTTAACAAATTCAGCTTCAGACCAGTAATAACCTGGTTTTTTCATTAAATAGCTAAATTCTTTCGGCGTAGCACCTTGCCAATAAGCTGGACGTGTATATTTTAAAACACAGCCAATTTGCGCATAGGTTAAATTGAGTTTTAACAAGTGATGCGCCATGCGAATTGCCTGAGCATTGCCTTCGAAATGGCATAAGTCTTGACGCAAAGTCTGTTTTAATTCATTTAAATGTCGGTCTGCTGAATAGCGAATAGGTAAAAAAGGACAATTATCAAATTCTATGGAAGCATCAGGTGCTAACACCTTACGAAACCAATGTTTAATTGCAGCTTCACCAAAATGACCAAAAGGAGGATTGCCAATATCGTGCATTAAACACGCCATTTCAATTAAACTTTCAACGCTATCAATCCGTTCATTTAAGCCATATTCTTCTAATTTATTATGCTTTTTTAGTTCGCCGATTATTTGCTTAGCGATATAACGGCCTATTTGTTGTACTTCCAGCGAATGGGTTAATCGACTTCGTACCGCCGAATTTTGCTCTAATGGAAATACCTGTGTTTTTTGTTGTAACCGACGGATCGCCGCTGAATTAATAATACGCCCACGATCGCTTTCAAATTGGCGCGAGATCTGCATTTCATCATCAATATCGATATCACTGCTGTTATATTTGCGTTGATAATTTAACTTCAGTTTAAAATCGATCATTTCTATCCTCTTTCTGGTATCGATGAAACGAATTCGCTGCGTTATATCGTGTTTTTGCGATAAATGATAAACTCTTGGTTAACGCTATATATTATTAACCTACAAGGGAGTATGACACAATGAGAGTTGGCGTAATAGGTGCAATGGAACAAGAAGTCAAACTTCTGCGTGAACAAATTGAAAACTGCGAAATAGTCTCTCGTGGTGGTTGTGAAATTTATACTGGCAAAATCAATGGTGTAGATGTTGCATTACTAAAATCAGGCATTGGTAAAGTGGCAGCCGCCATCGGTACCACACTATTACTTGAACATTTTCGCCCTGATGTTGTGATCAACACTGGCTCTGCAGGTGGGTTAGATGCAAAATTAAATGTTGGCGATATTGTCGTATCAACAGAAGTACGTTATCACGATGCCGACGTTACTGCTTTCGGTTATGAACCGGGTCAAATGGCACAATGCCCGCCGGCATTTATTGCCGATCCCAAACTGGTCAATATTGCTCAAGAGTGTATTGGATCACTAAAATTAAATGCCGTGCGTGGATTAATCTGTAGCGGCGATGCTTTTATTAATGGTGCCGAGCCATTAGCGCGTATTCGTCGTACTTTTCCAGAAGTCGTCGCTGTTGAGATGGAATCAACCGCTATTGGACATGTTTGCCATCAATTTGATACACCTTTTGTTGTTGTTCGCGCCATTTCAGATGTGGCAGATAAAGAATCGCATTTAAGTTTTGATGAGTTTTTATCTGTTGCCGCACAACAATCAAGCTTAATGGTCACCACTATGCTTGATAAATTAAAAACAGAGACTCAGTTTTAATTTATTTAATCGATAAGCCACTTAACAAACCCGTCTCTCTTTTAACTCAGCAGGTAAGATAAAAATAGACGGGTATATTTGACTATAAAGACGAGAAAAAATGCGTTTCTTAAACACTTTTGCACTGCTGCTAAGCCTGATATTGACACCTTGTTATGTTATCGCAGCCACTCCCGCACAACGTGTTATTACTTTATCCCCGTCTGCCACGGAAATGGCTTATGCCGCAGGTATGGGAGAGAATATGGTTGCGGCGAGCGCTTATTCTGATTATCCACAAGCAGCAAAAGATCTCGTACAAGTTGCCGACTGGCAAGGCATTAATGTAGAACGCATTTTGCTATTAAAACCTGATTTAATTATTGCATGGCCAAGCGGTAATCCTCAACGACCGCTCGATCAGTTAAAATCATTGGGTATCCCTATTATTTACTCCGATCCACACAGTATCGAAGAAATCATTGACGATCTTACCCGACTTTCTTCTTACAGCACTCATCCTGAAGTCGCTTTAGCAAGTGCACAAAAATTACGTCAGCAATATCAAGAATTACAGCAAAAGTACGCTTCAACGACGCCTCATCAAGCGAAGAAAAAAGTCTTTATTCAGTTTGGTATGCAACCCCTATTTACGACATCAAAACATTCATTACAAAATGAGATTACCGAACTTTGTGGCGGTGAAAATATTTTTGCGAATAGTGCAGTTCCTTGGCCACAAGTCAGCCGCGAGCAAGTGATCAGTAAAAAACCTGATTTGATTTTATTTAGTGGTAAACCAAACCAAATTGCCGCAATACAACAATTTTGGCAACCTCAATTAGATATTCCTATTATCGCTATTGATGAAGATAGTTTTAGCAGACCAGCACCACGTATTATTTATGCGGCTCAACAGATTTGTGAGGCTATCGCAATCCACTCATTTTAAAGTCAATTAACTATTTAAATGAAGATTGAAGAGGTTAACAAACAAGAGTCGTATGCAAGCTGCAACACAACCAATAACATGCAGTGAGCGGAGCATATATAAAGATGTGGGGATGACTAACGCCGTGGCACGGCGGTGTAGCCACGACGTCAAATAATATAAAAATCAGATACTAAACGATGAACCACAACCACAAGTGCTTTTCGCATTAGGATTGGTGACGATAAAACGTGAGCCCTCAAGGCCTTCAGTATAATCAACACAACCACCCACTAAATACTGCAAGCTCATTGGATCAATAACTAAGGCAACGCCTTGTTTTTCTATGGTCATATCACCTTCATTCATAGCATCATCAAAGGTAAAACCATACTGGAATCCGCTACAGCCACCACCGGTGATATAAACACGTAGACGCAGATTTGGGTTTTCTTCATCCGCAATTAGATCTTTTACTTTATTTGCAGCCGCATCTGTAAATTGTAACGGCAGAGCCATATCATCACTCATTGTTCACTCCAGACTGGATAATCCAGTAAAAAACAGCCAGCAAAAATTGATGCTTCTTGCTGATATAATGTGATGATTATCTAATACCTGCTCTTAACCTTCAAGTTTGTTGTGGACAAAATGCACTTTTTGATACACAACTTTTCTTTATTAATGAGTACCAACTCGAACAATAACAATGATAAATCAAAATGTTGTTGTCGTGTATTTGGCTTCATCTGCACTGTGCTTTAGAATAGGCGTTAATCTTACGCTCACCCATCATTAGGAGTCTGACATGAGCAAGTCTGAAACGCTTTATAATCTCGCACAACAAGTGATACCTGGTGGCGTCAATTCACCGGTTAGAGCATTTAACGGTGTTGGTGGCACACCGCTTTTTATTGAACGTGCTAATGGTGCGTATATTTATGATGCCGATGGACGTGCTTATCTTGACTATGTCGGTTCATGGGGACCGATGGTATTAGGCCACAATCACCCCGCTATTCGCCACGCTGTAACTGATGCGGTGCAAAAAGGCCTAAGCTTTGGTGCTCCTACGGCTGCTGAAGTGGAAATGGCAAATTTAGTCACTGAGTTAGTGCCTTCGATGGATATGGTTCGTATGGTGAACTCAGGTACAGAAGCCACCATGAGTGCCATTCGCCTTGCTCGTGGCTACACGGGTCGTGACAAAATCATTAAATTTGAAGGCTGTTACCATGGACATGCAGACTGCTTATTAGTCAAAGCAGGATCTGGTGCATTGACGATGGGACAACCAAACTCTCCAGGCGTTCCTGCTGATTTTGTTAAACACACTTTAACTTGTACTTACAACGATTTAAATTCAGTACGTCAAGCATTTGAAAATTATCCGGAAGAAATCGCCTGTATTATTGTTGAACCCGTTGCCGGTAATATGAACTGTGTTCCACCTAAAGCCGATTTTCTACCGGGATTACGTGCATTATGTGATGAATTTGGTGCATTACTGATTATTGATGAAGTAATGACAGGTTTTCGTGTCGCATTAGGCGGCGCACAAGCTTATTACGATGTTGATCCTGACTTGACCTGTTTAGGTAAAATTATAGGTGGTGGCATGCCTGTAGGCGCCTTCGGCGGACATAAAGAAGTGATGTCTCAATTAGCCCCTATCGGTCCTGTCTACCAAGCGGGAACATTATCGGGTAACCCCATTGCGATGGCGGCGGGTCTAGCTTGTTTGCAAGAAGTTTCACAACCGGGAGTTCACCAAACACTGGATGAACTTACTACTATGTTAGCGGATGGCTTACTTGAAAAAGCACAACAAGCAGGTATCCCTATGGTAGTAAACCATGTAGGCGGTATGTTTGGTTTATTCTTTACCGATGCCAAAGAAGTGACTTGCTATCAAGACGTAATGAACTGCGATGTCGAACGCTTCAAACAGTTCTTCCACTTAATGTTAGAAAAACGTATTTACCTCGCTCCGTCGGCTTTTGAAGCTGGCTTTATGTCTATTGCTCATAGCAAAGAAGATATTCAACGTACTATCGATGCGGCTGAATACGCCTTTAGCAAAATGAAAGCGTAATCTTTCATTACTTAAATAGCATTTATTGCTGGTATTGCTGGCAAAAAAATATCCTCCGCGATTGCAGGAGGATATTTTTTATCTCAATAGTATTGCGAATAATTACTCAGAAAACAGATCGCGTAACCATTTAGGCGCCGCACTATCGTCGCCGTCGCTCTCTTGTGGTAACGGTGTACAGAGGCTATCAGGATCTGCTGTCCACACAGGTAATGTACGCACGCCGCCACCATAACAAACAAAGTTACCTTCAGCATTAATCGACATCTGTGCTATATCTTCTGGTACAGGTGGATTTAATGTTAATGGTGTTTGATTTTCTAAATAATGACGATAAAGGATCAATGCCCCTGTCGATCCTGTTAAGTTAGTTGGGCCATTATTATCACGTCCCATCCATGCAATAGTGACTTCTTTACCATCAATACCCGCAAACCAGCTATCACGTAAGTCGTTGGTGGTTCCGGTTTTACCTGCAAGGTTATATTGACCAAATTTAGGTTTTAATGCTCGTGCTGCTGTACCTGAATTAACCACCTGTTGCATACCAAACAGTGTCATATATGCTGCTTGTGGAGAAACCGTTGTTTCTGCTTGCGGGTAGCTTTGATAAAGCACCGTACCATCTTGGTTGATAACAGAGCGCAATGCCGATAATTTAGCGCGATTACCTAAACTTCCGATTGTTTGGAAAGTTTGCGCCACTTCCATTGGAGTTAAGTTTAGTGCGCCAAGTAACATCGCTGGTACTTTTTCTAAATTTTCTGCTGGGGCACCTAGTTTGATCCATGTTTTGATCACTTGGTCTAACCCAACTTCTAAACCAAGATTAACCGTTGGTACATTACGTGATGTAGCAAGAGCATCCACCAACATTAATCGCCCTTTATAACCACGATCGTAGTTACGTGGTTGCCATGGTTTTCCTCCCGGAATAGGCACTGAAATAGGTTCATCCGCCAACCAGGTATTTAAACGAAAACGCTCAGGCTCACTTAATGCGGTTAAATAAGTTGCCGGTTTTGCTAATGAGCCAATTGAACGGCGTGCGGACATGGCACGATTAAAACCGGCATATTGTGGTTGTGAACCGCCCACTAACGCCCTAACCTCACCACTGAGGCGATCTACAACAACCATCGCGCCTTCGAGATCGTTGATTTTGCGTGTTTTACGTAAATCAGCGACTCCCGTTTCTACCGCTTTTTCCGCTGCATCTTGTGAAACAGGATCAAGCGTTGTAAAAATTTTAGTCCCCGATAAATCTTTAACCTGATCACCTAATTTAGTTTGTAGCTCTTGACGAACTAACTGCATAAATGCCGGTTGCGGCGTTAGCGCTTCGCTACGAGGTTTTACTCCTAAAGGACGTGCGCTTAATACATCATAAAGCTCTTGATCGATAATTTGTTGGGTCTGTAATAATTTTAGTACCACATTACGGCGCTCTAATGCAGCCTTAGGATTGCGCCATGGATTGTATGCAGAAGCCCCTTTCACCATTCCAACCAATAATGCTTGTTGGTCAAGACTTAGTTCATCAACAGGTCGACCAAAATAGTAAAGGCTAGCCAGTGGAAAACCACGAATTTGCTCATCACCACTTTGCCCTAAGAACACCTCATTAAGATACAGCTCTAAAATACGATCTTTGCTATAGCTCGCATCCATGATAATCGCCATATAGGCTTCATTAAGCTTTCTTTTTAGCGTTCTTTCATTGGTTAGGAATAAGTTTTTTACTAATTGCTGCGTTAAAGTACTTCCCCCTTGTACCGCTCTACCTGCGGTAAAGTTCGCTAACACCGCACGACCAATAGAATAAATACTGATGCCATCATGCTCATAAAAACGGCGATCTTCCGTAGCAATTAATGTATCGACTAATAGTTGAGGAAATTTATCTCTTGCTAAGAATAGACGCTGTTCACCATTAGCCGATTGCATCATAGTGATAAGCTTAGGATCGAGGCGGAAGAAACCAAATTGACGCTGATTATTCATATTGGTGATACTCACCAATGAGTTTTGTTCAAAGGTCAATTTCGCTAAAATTTGCTCTTCGCGACCATCTGGAAAATCAAACGGTCGACGTAACATCTCTATAGTGCCATTTTTAACCACAAATTCCCCAGGACGGGTGATTTTATTGACATGGCGATACTGCATACCTTCCAGTAAACTTACCATCTCTTTTTGGCTATAGTTCATGCCAGGTTCTAAATTGACAGTACGTCCATAAACGGCAGCAGGCAATTCCCATACATTACCGTCAAGGCGCTCTTTAATTTGGGAATATAAATAAACACCATAGATGCCGACTAAAACCGCAACCACAATGGCGATTTTAACAAATAACCAAAACCAAGAACGCCTTCTATTGGTTTTCTTTACTGGTTTTTTCTTTCTACTCATGAACAGTTTCTCTCATTAAAACCTCTTCACCACACCCTTAGGGTAAAGAAGCCTAACATTGTCGCTATTTTTCCAAGCTATCCCACAGGAAAGCTCTCAAATTGTTATTCAGCACGTATATATACGCGCTAACTCCATTTTTTTACACGTCGAGTGGGGGCCGTTGTTGCGGGTGAATCTGGCCACAAATGTTTGGGATATCGCCCCTTCATCTCTTTTTGTACTTGTGTATAGCTTCCGGCCCAAAAAGTAGCGAGATCTTGTGTTTTTTGGATAGGTCGCATAGCCGGAGAAAGTAACTCCATCACTACAGGTAATTGCCCTTTTGCCACAATAGGACTTTGTTTTTCACCATAAACCTCTTGGATCCTGATAGCAATAATCGGCGGATTATCTAAATCATATTTAATCATCACTTTAGTGCCCGTTGGGGCAATATAGTGTGTTGGGAACAGCTCTTGCAATAATTGTTGCTCATGCCAAGTTAACTGATTTTTAATTATCCCATTAATATCCATTTGTAGCAGTGCCTTAAGTGATTGGGTATCGCCTAATTCAGGTTGTAACCACAATTCTAATGAGTCTAATAAAACGGCTTCATTCAATACAGGTAAATTGGCCTCAGGGCACCACTTTTGCGCTAAAGCAAGGCGAATAAACAGTTGCTTGCTCGCTTCACTTAAGGGTAGAGCACTTAATCCTTGTTTACGTAACCAATTTAATAATGCCGTTTGCATTTGCGCTTTATTAGGTTTATCTAATGGCATTTGGCTAACGGTTAACTGACCTAATTGGCGCTGTTGCCACGCAAGAAGTGTACCGCGCTTTTCATCCCATTCAACGGTGGTATTATCTTGTATCAATTCCGGAAAGATAGAGGATACTTCATTAATATCAATAGGTAAGGCTAATAAAATTCGCACATCCGCATAATGTGCATTTTGCAACAACAATGGTGCTAAAATCCACGGCGATTGGCTCATTGGTTGAGTATTATCCATCATTGCGCCTTGTCCATTAGCGAGGCGAAATCGACCTTGATTATCACGGTTTTTGGCTATTCTATCTGCAAATCCGACACTCAATAGTGATGCTAATAATTCTGGGCGACATTGCCCTTTGCATTGCTGTAATAGCTGTTTTTCACGCTGTGACCATTGATGATTTTTCTGTTGGATCAGCCATTCAAGATTAATCTCTCTGTCTCTTGGTGGCTGTTCTAAAATGGCACACAACCTTGCTGCGGTAGCAAGATGATGCTCACTTTTTTCACTAGCATAATCTAATATTGCCGCCAATCGGGGATCGATGCCCCACTGTGCCATACGTACTCCCCGCGAGGTTAATCCCCCTTGATTATCAATGGCACCTAATCGTTGCAATAATGTTTTAGCTGCGTTTATTGCTGCTGGTGTAGGCGTATCTAACCAAGAGAGTTGGTTTATATCACGACATCCCCATTGCAATATTGAAAGCCATAACGAAGAGAGATCACTAGATAAAATTTCAGGTACTTGGTGAGTTGCCCCGCGCTCAGCTTGCTCCTGACTGATTAAGTGCCAACAAATTCCGGCTTCAAGACGTCCTGCCCGCCCCGCTCTTTGCGTTTGTGAAGCTTGACTTATTCGTTGGCGCAATAAGCTTGTTACACCACTTTTTAAATCAAATTGGGCACGTTTTTCAATGGTACTGTCGAGCACCAAGCGAATACCTTCGATTGTTAAACTGGTTTCTGCAATATTTGTTGCTAATACAACTTTGCGATATCCCTTTTCTACAGGCTCTATGGCCTGTTGCTGTTGTGCTAATGAAAGTGCCCCATAAAGTGGAAAAATTAAGGTGTGTTTATCCACTTTGTCAGCTAATAATTGCGCGACTCTAATAATTTCTGCACTACCGGGCAGAAAAACAAGTAAAGAGCCCGTCTCTTGTGTAAGCAAACGTCGCGCCATCGTGGCAACTTCTTGTTCAAAAGGCAGGTGTGATTGAATAGGATAATAATGCCGTGAAACAGGATAACTACGCCCTTCAGAGCTAATCATCGGCGCATCCGGCAATAGTGAAGTTAATTTTTGATTATCTAATGTTGCAGACATCACCAAAAGGCGTAAATCATCACGTAATCCTGATTGCACATCTAATAGCAGTGCTAACGCTAAATCTGCTTGCAAACTCCGCTCATGAAATTCATCAAGTATCACTAAACTTACACCTGTCAGTTCAGGATCTTGCTGTAACATACGTGTCAACACCCCTTCGGTGATCACTTCAAGCCGCGTCTGCTGACTCACTTTACTTTCAGCACGCATGCGATACCCCACCGTTTTACCCACCTCTTCATTGAGTTGACTTGCTAAACGATAAGCGATGCTTTTTGCCGCAATACGCCTTGGCTCTAATAAAATAATTTTGCCATCAAATATATTTTGTTGAAGCAAATACAGCGGCAGTGCGGTTGATTTTCCCGCCCCTGTGGGGGCGTGAAGTAAGACTTGGGGACATTGTTTTAATGCAGTAACAACAGATCCTGCTACCTCAAAAATTGGCAATAGATGCACACAAGCTCCATAACTGATTAACTTTCTCTGTGGCTCATTGTAGCATTAGCCCTTTATTAAAGGACGTATTTTCACCGGGGTGATTATGAAATTTGAACAACCACTACAATCTGCCACTTTATTAAAACGATACAAACGTTTTTTAGCAGACGTAGTGACGGCAAATGGTGAAGAATTCACGCTCCATTGTGCTAATACGGGTGCGATGACGGGATGCGCAACTCCAGGTGATACGGTTTGGTATTCCACGTCATCGAATGTCAAAAGAAAATATCCTCATAGTTGGGAATTAACCCAAACTCAATCAGGTGATTGGATCTGTATTAATACCTTAAGAGCTAATACGATCATTGCCGATGCGATAGAAGCTGGCGATATTCCAGAATTATCTGACTATGATGAGATAAGACGCGAAGTGAAGTATGGTAGTGAGAATAGCCGTATTGATATTTTACTTAAGTCAAATCATAAAGTTGACTGCTATATTGAAGTGAAATCGGTCACTTTATTAGATGCTGGAATGGGCTATTTTCCTGACGCTAAAACAGAGCGAGGTCAAAAGCACCTTCGAGAGTTGACCGCTATCGCAAAATCGGGCTTAAGGGCTATCTTATTTTACGCTGTCCCCCATACTGGCATTACACAAGTGTCTGTTGCTAAAGAGATTGACCCTAAGTATGACTTATTGCTAAAACAAGCATGTGATGCTGGGGTTGAAATTTTATGTTATCGCATCAATATTAGTGAGTACGATTTAACAATTGGAAAGCAATTACCTTTTATTTCAAAAGGTTAATACGTTCTCATGGTGTTGGTTAAGTATTTTTTAACTAAAATGGCCTTTTTACTTGCGTGCCTTCACATCATGAGAAAACTTATTAAAGGAATAATTGCTATCCGCGCGGGCATCTGCTATTTATAGCGCCCTATTTTTTTCCCTTCCTATTTAAGGTGGGGGATTATTCAGAAAATGCGTATGTAGGAGAAGCATTATGCAAGAAGGGCAAAAGCGTAAAACATCGTCCATGAGCATTCTCGCTATTGCTGGCGTTGAGCCATATCAGGAAAAACCGGGCGAAGAGTACATGAACGAAGCCCAATTAGCGCATTTTAAGCTAATACTTGAATCTTGGCGCAATCAGCTCAGGGATGAAGTCAACCGTACCGTCACTCATATGCAAGATGAGGCGGCCAACTTCCCAGATCCTGTTGACCGTGCTGCACAAGAAGAAGAATTCAGTCTTGAGCTGCGTAACCGTGATCGTGAACGTAAACTCATTAAGAAAATTGAGAAAACACTGAAGAAAGTTGAAGATGATGACTTCGGCTTTTGTGAGTCTTGCGGTGTTGAAATCGGCATCCGCCGTTTAGAAGCTCGTCCAACAGCCGATCTCTGTATCGACTGTAAAACATTAGCTGAAATCCGTGAAAAACAGATGGCTGGCTAATTAATGAGTATAGCCTCAGTACTTAGGTGCTGAGGCTTTAATCTAAACGTTAATACCCAAGATGACAATGTGTATTAGGCATTTAGTGCCATTATTAATAAACCAACTTTGTTTTGGTGGTTTGGTTACAGCATTGGCTCGTTATCTTCAAGCTGACACAAATTATGAGCGTTGGCGCTTTCACATCAATAATATCATCCTCCAATTAATACTTCTTGATACAATAACTCAGACTATTCGCACTGTGATGACGATGTTTATTCACATAAAAGAGAAGTTATTTGCGTATAATTCTATCACTATAGCTGATGGCCATAAGCAAGGAACAATATTGATGGAGCACATTTTCTTACCTCGTCAACCGTTGCTGTCAGGCAAGATTATTCGTTAACATTATGATGAAGATGCACAATAACCCACACAAAGCATTCTCAAAAAATGTTCAGTAGGCTATGATTAGCCGCTTAATTTTTTAATTATTAGATTTAATTATTCGAGGTGTCATATTTTTAACCGAGTAGCGCATTTCTGCCGTAATTTGCTAGGACGACAAACAACATCGTCAGATACAGAATCGGTAGCGAGTGAAAGGCCTGTCACTGCATCTGACCGACCTAAAAAAGAAACACAAACGACTGTGCGTCGGCGTCCTGCCCTATCCGCAGACCGTCCCCGTAAGAACAAAAGTAATAACGAAAAGGCGAACGGGAGTGATTTGCCAATGACTGTGATCCCAAGAGATCAACACCCGATTTCGCGTAAAGACATCAGTGATAACGCACTAAAAGTTCTTTATCGTCTGAATAATTCAGGCTTTCAGGCTTATTTAGTGGGTGGTGGTGTACGCGATCTATTATTAGGGAAAAAACCAAAAGACTTTGATATTGCTACCAATGCAACGCCAGAAGAAGTCCGTCGATTATTTCGTAATAGCCGCTTAGTAGGTCGACGCTTTCGTCTAGCGCATATTATGTTTGGCCCCGAAGTGATTGAAGTCGCTACTTTCCGTGGCTCTCATGAAGATCATGAAACATCCGATCGCAATCAGTCACAACAAGCACAAAGCGGTATGTTGCTACGCGACAATATCTTCGGATCGATTGAAGAAGATGCCATTCGTCGGGATTTTACCTTAAATAGTCTCTATTACGGCGTCGATGATTTTGCTGTACGTGATTATGTGGGGGGCTTGGCTGATCTTAAATCAGGTACTATTCGTTTAATTGGCTCTCCTGAAACTCGCTATCGTGAAGATCCGGTTCGGATGCTAAGAGCTATCCGCTTTGCCAGTAAACTGGATATGCGTATCGCACCGGAAACTGCAGAGCCAATTAGCCAATTAGCACCACTATTACGTAATATTCCTTCAGCACGCCTATTTGAAGAATCGCTGAAATTATTACAAACAGGACATGGTTATAAAACCTATCGGTTAATGCGCCATTTCCAACTTTTAGAGCCTCTTTTTCCATTAGTTGCCTCAAGGATCACTGAGCAGCAAGATACCCCAATGGAAAGAATGATCGAACAGGTGCTAAAGAATACCGATTATCGTATTAGTAAAGAAATGCGCGTAAATCCGGCATTCTTATTTGCAGCAATGCTATGGTATCCCTTAGTGGAGCATGCCGAAAAACTGGCTCAAGAAAGTGGACTGTCTTATTACGATGCTTTCTCAATGGCGATGAATGATATTTTAGATGAGCAATGTCGTACTATTGCGATCCCTAAACGTATCACCACCACGATGCGTGATATTTGGCAATTACAGCAGCGTTTACCTAAGCGTCAAGGGCGCCGAGCCAATAAACTGCTTGAGCATCCTAAGTTCCGTGCAGCATTTGATCTACTGGAATTACGCGCTAATGTACAAAGAAATCCTGATCTGGAAGCATTAGCCGCTTGGTGGGCTGATTTTCAGGTTTCAAACAATACACAACAACGCTCTATGGTCTCTGAATTAGGTCCAGGCCCGGTACGCAAAAGAACACGTCCTCGTAAACGTCCTCGTCACCCTAATGCAAAAAATAATGCACCAAGACAAGAGAACAAACATGAGTAAGCAACAACAGCGTGTGTATATTATTCTGGGCAGTAATTTAAACTCACCAGAACAGCAAGTAAAATCGGCGATAAAAGCGATTAGTGAAATCCCTAATACTACACTGATTGCCCAATCACCTTGGTATCGCACACGCCCTATGGGACCTCAAGATCAACCCGATTATCTCAATATGGCTGTCGCCGTTGATACTACTTTAGCCCCAGAAGAGTTGCTCGACCATACACAAGCAATTGAACTTGCCCATGGTCGTGAAAGAAAAGCAGGTAATCGTTGGGGACCTCGTACCCTTGATTTAGATATCATGTTATTTGGTGATCAAGTTATACAGACCGAACGTTTAACTGTGCCTCATTATGGACTTAAGGTGCGTGAATTTATGCTTTATCCATTGGCGGATTTAGCACCTGAACTTTGTTTCCCTGATGACGGAGAACGATTAGCAGACAGATTAGCGCTCGTACCTAAAAATGGTATGGAAAAGTGGTGATACCACATAATAAGCGTGTTTGATGTTAATGGTTGATGCTGTTGACTGACAGTATCAACCCCGTTCACAACTCTCTTGTACTGTTCCTTTATCGCGTTATCCCTCCCCATAAGTGATAAAATACGCCCTTCCCTCCCGCCTGTTATATCACCATTTCTAATTCTTGGATAAATATCAAAATATTTTTTATTTCTATTTTTTATTATTCAATTCACGACTTTTTCTTCGTTTTTAGTACGTAGATGCTACAATCAGCAGTTAATGTTTTTTATTTATGTCATATTTTCTTTAATAAACAAATAATTAACTGACATAAATAACTCAATTTACACGCAACACGCCATGGAGTTTATTATCATGAAGCCGGTTACGCTATCTACGCTCAATCGCTATAAACAAGAAAAGAAAAAGTTTGCCACTATCACGGCTTATGATGCTAGCTTTGCTCGTCTATTTGCCAATGAAGGTATTCCTGCCATGTTAATTGGTGATTCACTCGGTATGACACTACAAGGTCATGACAGCACATTACCTGTCACCGTTGAGCAAATTGCCTATCATACCCGTTGTGTAAGAGCAGGCGCCCCTAACGCTTTCTTAATTGCTGATATGCCTTTTATGTCTTATTCCACTCCAGAGCAAGCCTGTCTT
The DNA here is from genome assembly GCF_963896135.1 of Proteus sp. G2609. Lineage (NCBI taxonomy): Bacteria > Pseudomonadati > Pseudomonadota > Gammaproteobacteria > Enterobacterales > Morganellaceae > Proteus > Proteus sp. G2609. The sequence continues at coordinate 70,167 of NZ_CAWQNB010000003.1, forward strand.
AACGCAGCTATTCTAATGCAAGCGGGAGCGAATATGGTCAAAATTGAAGGAGGAAGCTGGCTTATTCCTACAGTCAAAATGCTCACTGAACGCGCAGTGCCTGTTTGTATTCACCTAGGCTTAACCCCTCAATCTGTTAATGTGTTTGGTGGCTATAAAGTACAAGGTCGAGAAGAAGCTGCTGCAGAGCAACTTAAACAAGATGCTATGGCGCTTGAAACCGCAGGAGCACAACTGGCTGTATTAGAATGCGTCCCCGTTTCCGTGGCAAAAACTATTACCGGATCACTCAATATTCCCGTTATCGGCATTGGTGCCGGTAATGTCACTGATGGACAAATTCTTGTTATGCATGATTTATTAGGTCTAACACCTAATGCCCCTAAATTTTCTAAAAATTTCTTACAAGAAGCTGGCTCCTTACCCGAGGCTGTCAGACTGTATGTTCAACAAGTTGAACAAAAACTGTTCCCTCAAGAACAACACTCATTTAACTGATTTATCATTTAAATTCATTAAAATAGTTTAAAGGAGTCACGCTATGCTAATTATTGAAACAACGCTTATCTTACGCCGCGAAATTAAGCGACTAAAACAAGAAGGTAAACGCATTGCATTGGTTCCGACCATGGGCAACCTGCATCAAGGTCACCTAAAACTGATAGAAGAAGCGCGTATTCATGCTGATGTGGTTATCGCCTCTATTTTTGTTAACCCAATGCAATTCGATAGAGAAGCCGATTTAGCAAACTATCCACGAACCCTACAAGAAGATTGTGAGTTACTGCGCGATAAACATGTTGATATTGTCTTTGCCCCATCAGCGAAAGAGATGTACCCAAATGGGATGGAAAACCAAACAATTGTTGAGGTTCCAGTACTTTCTTCTGTGTTAGAAGGCGCTAGTCGCCCAGGACATTTCCGCGGTGTAACAACCGTTGTAAGTAAACTATTCAACCTTGTACAGCCTGATGTCGCGCTATTTGGTGAAAAAGATTATCAACAACTGCAGATCATAAAAAAAATGGTCAGTGATTTATGTTTTGATATCAGTATTATTCCAGTCCCTATTGTGCGTGATAAAACAGGATTGGCATTTAGCTCTCGAAATCGTTTGTTATCAGATAATGAAAAACAACAAGCCCCTGTGCTTTATCAAGCTATGCAACAGATAGCCGAGCAATTAAAATCGGGAAACCTTGATGTTAACCAACTATTACAAACTGCCAAAGCAACCCTTGAACAGCAAGGCTTTCGTGCTGATGAATGTTTTATTTGTGATGCACAAACACTAGCACCACTAAGCGAAGATAGCCGATGTGCCGTTATTTTAATGGCAGCTTGGTTAGGTAACACTCGTTTAATCGATAGCCAACAAGTTAGCTTAGTCTAATGAATAATTAAAAATAGGAAACACAACAATGCTACGCACCATGTTACAAGGCAAACTTCATCGCGTAAAAGTCACCCAAGCTGATCTTCACTATGAAGGCTCTTGCGCGATTGATCAGGATTTTATGGATGCCGCTGGTATTCTTGAAAATGAAGCCATTGATATTTATAACGTTGATAATGGTGAACGTTTCTCTACTTATGCCATTTGCGCAGAAAGAGGGTCTGGTATTATTTCTGTCAATGGCGCAGCCGCTCGCCGTGCTGCTGTAGGTGATCGCTTAATTATTTGCTCTTATGTTCAAATTCCAGATAGCGATGCGCGTAGCCATAAACCCAACATTGCCTATTTTGAAGGTGACAATGAAATGAAACGCATTGCTAAAGCCGTTCCCGTTCAAGTCGCTTAATCTGCCAATCCCCCTTACAAATGGAGGTTCCCTGTTTGTGAGGGGGTTAATTCTGCCCTGCTAATTGTCTCGATTCAATACGCTAAAAGCGAGAGACAAAGCGCAAAAGCGTGTTTTTGCTCCCTTTTTTCTCGCATAACTTCCTGTAGCTTGTTATAAAACAGATAAATATTACCTAACAATGCTTAGCCTAATAAAAATATGATAAACGTTGCTCTCATCGATGATCACATTGTTGTGCGTTCTGGGTTTGCACAACTGCTAATGCTAGAGCCGGATATTAATATTGTCGGTGAATACGCAAATGGCCAAGAAGCTTGGCCCTATTTATTAAATGATAATATTGATGTGGCGGTGATGGATCTCTCTATGCCTGGAGAGAGTGGACTACAATTACAAAGTCGATTAAAACAAAAACGCCCTGATTTTCGGACAATTATTTTAAGTATTTATGATACCCCCGCATTTGTACAAAGCGCTTTAGATTCCGGTGCCCATGGCTATTTAACTAAGCGCTGTGGTCCACAAGAGCTCGTTCAAGCAGTACGTGCTGTGTATCAAGGGGGCTGTTATCTCTGTGCTGATGCCATGAAAGCACTTCGACAGACACCTGAAAAAGAAGATGCTTTACATAGTTTAACCCCTCGCGAAAGAGAGATTTTTAATCTGCTAGTACAAGGTATTAATGTTAAAGCTATCGCCGTACAACTGAATCTCAGTCATAAAACGGTGCATGTTCATCGAGCCAATATACTGGGTAAATTGAACTGTGAAACAACCATTGATTTAGTCCATTTTGCATTAAACAACCAGTTAATCACCGGAACACTCTAACATGCAAAGAGGCGCACGTTTTTTTCTTCAATCTCTCTTTTTATTGTTGACCTACTCTTTACTCTGGTTGTCACTTTGGGTGATCAGTTTTTATCTTAGTCATAATGGTCAACAAGCCGCACTTTTTTTACCTCAAGGCTTACGGCTAGCATTATTTATTTTACTTTGGCGACGTTTTTGGTTGCCGATGTTATTGGCCGAATGGGGGCTTTATTACTGGCTAACTCAACAGCAATTAATTACCCATGTAACTCTTTATCTCTCACCTTTAATCAGCTTATTGGTCGCACTAGAAGTACAACGGATCTGGTGGCGTTACCCACTTTATTGGCAACGGTTAACCTTACTTATCGCAGCGGTCGGATTTAATAGCCTATTACAAGCCTTCCTACTCAGTTTTTTTCTCACGACGTCCACCAGCGCAATATTTTTGACCTCAATAACAGGTGGTATTTTATTGGCTCCCTTTGTTTTTCTACTTTATGAATATTTACGTGAATTACAAAGTCGAGCATTAATCGCCGAAATCACCCCTGAGCCACCATTGCGTACCTCCTTATTAATGTGGGTATTTCTCTTTTGTCTTATTGGATTAAGTGCACAATTTTTTCTTACCCCAGAAATTGAACGCTTATTAGTTATTCTGGTGTTTATTCCTAATGTTTTTATGGCTTATCGTTATGGTTGGCAAGGGGGCGTATTATCCGCGTTGTTAGGCAGTTTAATGATTACCTTTGCTAGACAAGTAAATGGTGCTTTTGCCGATTTGCATGAATTAGAGATGTTTTTAACAACCCAAGCCTTAATTGGTATTGGTTTAGGTATTGCTATTAGTCGCCAGCAACAACTTGCCAATAATTTACGTCATTATCAGATACGTTTAGAGCAAGAGTTACAAGCACGCCGAGCGTTGATGGAACAACTAGTACATACCGAAGAAGATGTTAAAAAAGCCATTGCTCGTGAATTACATGATGAAATTGGACAAAATATTACAGCTATTCAAATTCAGTCAATGTTAGTAAAAAGAAGTGCAGATAACGATAAAACACGTCAGTCAGGCGAGCAAATTGAGCGATTAGCCCAACAAATACATCAATCTACCCGACAACTGCTACGCCAACTAAGGCCGCCTATTTTAGAAGAGATGTCATTAGAGAAGGCACTACACCATTTAATTGATGAGTTCTCATTTCATGAAAATGGTATTCACTGTCATTTTCATTATGCTCTTGAAACAGAGCCTGAAAGCGACACCATTATTTTTACACTCTACCGACTAGTGCAAGAACTACTCAATAATATCAGCAAACACGCTAACGCCAGTGAGATCCACATTTCGCTTACTCAACATCAAGCACAATTACGACTGGTTGTTCATGATAATGGTATTGGCATTTTGCCTACACAACCTAATAACGGTTTTGGGCTACGAGGTATTGAAGAGCGGATCTGCGCATTGGGGGGAGAATGGGAAGTAATTAGTCAGCTTGGTACTAAAATAATTGTTAACTTACCCACAAATTCAATAGAAAAGCGTGAAAACTAGGAATTAGTCTTAGTCATCTACAACCTTCTCTCATTCTTTTTAACTGCATTTTTCTTACATTGGCAATATCAGAGAGGATGTTATGTTAGGTAAAAATTCGGCATCAATAAATAAGACCTATGATTTTTGGCGTAAAAATTTAATGTTGTCGATGATCATTGGCTATGCCACGTTTTACCTGACTCGTAAAAGCGTCAATTTTGTGATGCCCGTTATGCAAACGGAACTGCATCTAGATAAAAGTGATATTGGCTGGATAGCCAGCCTGTTTTATCTCACTTATGGTCTATCAAAATTTCTCTCTGGTATTTTCCATGACCAATACGGCTACCGTTGGTTTATGGGCGCAGGTCTGGTAATGACAGGGGTGATGAATATTATTTTTGCCTACTGTTTATCCTTTCCTGCCTTGCTTTTAGTCTGGGCACTTAATGGTTTCTTTCAAGGATGGGGTTGGCCCCCTTGTGCAAGGTTACTCACCCATTGGTATTCACGTAATGAACGCGGTTTCTGGTGGGGATTATGGAATATCTCCATCAATCTTGGCGGGATGAGTATTCCCCTTTTAACCGCTTGGTTGGCAACTCATTTTAGTTGGCAAATAGCCTTAGTTATTCCCGGCCTAATAGGTATTGTTATGGGTTTATGGCTTTGTATGCAACTAAAAGGAACACCAGCAGAAGAAGGGTTACCCACAGTAGGTGTATGGCGGCGCGATATTTTTGAATTACGTCAAGAGCAAGTATCGCCTCCGACCCCTATGTTAACCATTTTGAAAGAAAGCATCTTATTTAACCGAATGATCTGGTTACTAGGTTTTTCTTATATTTTAATTTATCTCATTCGTATGGCGATAAATGATTGGGGAAATATTTGGTTATCAGAAACCCATGGCGCTAACTTGTTAAGTGCTAATGCCATTCTTTCTCTTTTTGAGATGGGTGGATTGTTAGGCGCGTTATGTTCAGGCTGGGGCTCGGATTTATTATTCCGTGGCCAACGAGCACCAATGATATTGCTGTTTTCACTCGGGCTTTTTATCGCAGTAACAGCACTTTGGCTAATGCCAATTCATCATTATGCATTGCTTGCAGCCTGTTTTTTCAGTATCGGTTTTTTTGTGTTTGGACCACAGATGTTAATCGGACTTGCTGCCACAGAATATTGTCATAAAAACGCAGCAGGTACGGTAACAGGCTACTTGGGATTGTATGCCTATTTAGGGGCTGCAATAGCAGGTTGGCCATTAAGTCAGGTCATGGCGCATTATGGTTGGACTGGGATGTTTGTATTATTAACCAGTGCTGCGGCCTTAATGGGACTACTACTAATGCCATTGCTGATCGCTGATGTCAGTAAACGTGAGCATTTAGTTGGCCCACTTTCATTTTCCGATGACGACACATTTAAAAGGTTCTGAACATGAAACTGAAAACTCTCTCTACACTTGTTGCCGCCGGCTTAGCTCTTTCTACGGTAAGTTTATCCACCAGTGCTGCGGGTCGCTTAGTGGTTTATTGCAGTGCCACAAATGCGATGTGTGAAGCTGAAACTAAAGCTTTTGCTGAAAAGTATGATGTTAAAACCACTTTTGTTCGTAATGGCTCCGGCAGTACATTAGCGAAAATAGAAGCAGAAAAACGCAATCCGCAAGCTGATGTTTGGTATGGCGGAACAATGGATCCTCACTCACAAGCGGGTGAAATGGATCTGCTAGAGCCTTATGTATCCCCCAATCTTGATCAGATCATGCCACAATTTCGTGATCCGGCTAAACGCAAAGGAAACTACTCTTCTGCGGTTTATGTCGGTATTCTAGGTTTTGGTGTCAATAAAGATCGTTTAAAAGAGAAAGGTCTACCTATTCCGACCTGTTGGAAAGATTTAGTCAAACCTGAATACAAAGGTGAAATTCAAATCGCTGATCCACAAAGTTCGGGCACTGCATACACTGCATTAGCAACTTTCGATCAATTGTGGGGAACAGAGCAAGCCTTTGATTATCTGAAAAAACTAAATACCAATATCTCTCAATATACTAAATCAGGTATTGCACCAGCGCGTAACGCCGCCCGTGGTGAGGCCGCGATTGGTATCGGCTTCTTACACGACTATTCACTCGAAGTTGAAAACGGGGCACCACTAGAGCTTATCTCACCTTGTGAGGGCACAGGTTACGAAATTGGCGGTGTCAGTATCATCAAAAATGCCCGTAATATGGATAACGCTAAGTTATTTGTAGACTGGACACTCTCTAAAGAAGCACAAGAAATTAGTTGGAAAGAGGGTAAATCTTACCAAATTCTCACCAATACCACGGCTGAGTCTTCCCCGATGGCTTTGAAATTATCAGACTTAAAACTGATTAACTACGACATGGATAAATATGGCGATAGTGATGTTCGTAAAGAGCTGATAAATAAATGGGTTACCGAAGTAAAAATGGGTAAATAGCCTATCAATAGGGCGAGAGATGCTCTCGCTCTTTTTTTTACATAATAATAATGAGCTTTACTGTCGGGGGATTTATGTCTCACACACTCACTTTGTCTGAAAAAAAGAGGTGGGATCCCATATTTTTATGGATCCTGATTGCATGGATGGCATTTATATTAATGCCTTCATGGAGCCTTGATTATGGTCTATTTGATTCTACCGCAGATGAATTACTTACCTCTTATGGCTGGAGTAACTTAAATATCAGTCTGCTCTGGTTTTTACTTCCCAGCATACTATTAATTCGTCCTTTACATCCTGTAGGGCGAGAAAATCGTATTCGCCATTATTTTGATGCAAGTTTTGCCTTTTTCTGCGCCTTTATCACTATTGTTACCGCAACGATGGAAGGTCGTGGTCTGGGTTATTCGGTTATCGTGCTATTTATTTCATTAGGAATGATAGCCAAGCATGCTTTAACACGCTTAGAGTGGTTAGGGGGTGATAGCTTTGTGATTGGCTCATTAATCACAGTTGTCGCCTTAATCGGTGTTTTTATTATCTTTCCAAGTGTCGCTATCTTTATTCCGATGTTTCAAGATAGTGCTGGCAATTTTGCCCCCTTTGAATTTATTGCCATTCTCAGCCAAGCCCATATTGTTCAGGTGATGATCAATTCAATCTTACTGTCTATCGCAGTTGGTATTGGCTGTACTTTTTTTGGTTTGATCCTCGCCATTTATACATCACGTATTGCAGTAAGATCAGCGATTATTGGTCGAGTATTTTCTATTTTACCTATTGTCACTCCCCCTTTTGTTGTGGGTTTAGGTGTGACCTTGATGATGGGACGTTCAGGTTATATCACTGAATTTTTGGCAACTTATGCAGGTTTAGAAAATACCAACTGGTTATATGGCTTTACGGGAATTTGGCTTGCACAAGTACTTGCCTTTACCCCTATGTCTTTTATGATCTTAGATGGTGCAATTAAAACTATCCATCCGTCATTAGAAGAGGCTTCTTATACCCTTAGAGCTAATCGCTACCAAACATTCTTTCATGTTTTTATGCCGTTACTAAAACCAGCATTAGCCAATGCCTTTTTGATCGTTATAGTGCAATCATTGGCTGATTTTAGTAACCCATTGGTGCTAGGTGGCAACTTTGACGTGATTGCCACTCAAATTTATTTCTATATCACCGGCTCTCAACTTGATTACCAAGCAGCAAGTACGTTAGGTGCTTCACTGTTGGTATTCTCATTATTAGTGTTCTGCATTCAATATATGTGGATTGGCAAACGCTCATATGTCACGGTGTCAGGTAAATCCTATCGTGGTGATGTTCAACCATTACCCACCTCCTTAGTAACCTTTGTCACTAGCGTGTTGGGTATTTGGGTTATCTTTAATATCTTACTCTATGGCAGCATTTTCTACGGTAGCTTTACGGTTAACTGGGGAGTGGATTACACCTTAACCTTTGATAACTTTATTAAATTATTTGGTCAAGGGATGAGCGACGGCGCATGGCCATCATTACTTGATACCTTACTTTATGCGGGTATCGCAGCACCTATTACCGCTATTTTAGGGCTTTTGATCGCCTATATTGTCGTGCGCCAAGATTTTAAAGGTAAAAAGAGTATCGAATTTACGACTATGCTCTGTTTTGCCGTTCCCGGTACTGTTGCGGGTGTCTCTTATATCTTGGCATTTAATGATTCGCCGTTTTATTTAACAGGAACGGCAGCCATTGTGATTATCTCAATGACCATGCGTAACGTACCCGTGGGAATACGAGCAGGTATTGCAGGATTAGGGCAAATCGATAAATCGTTGGATGAGGCGTCATTAAGTTTAAGAGCAAATTCAATGCGAACTATTTTGTATGTGCTATTGCCTTTATTACGCCCCGCGATTTTATCCGCTTTAATTTATAGTTTTGTCCGCGCGATAACCACCGTCAGTGCGATTGTATTCTTAGTCACCCCTGAAACTCGCGTTGCTACCGCTTATATTTTAAATCGTGTTGAGGATGGTGAATACGGCGTCGCAATTGCCTATGGCTCGATTTTAATCATCGTGATGTTGGCTATTATTTTCTTATTTGACTATTTGATTGGCGAAGCCCGTGTTTCACGCTCTAAAGCCAAAAATGCACAGTAATACGGAGTATAAATCATGACACAATCACATTTCGTTGAACTGAAAAATATTGTTAAGCGTTTTGGTACAAACACGGTAATTGACACTCTCAGTTTATCTATTCCTCAAGGAAAAATGGTTTCGTTATTGGGGCCATCAGGTTGCGGTAAAACGACAGTACTACGCTTAGTAGCTGGATTAGAAAAACCAACAGAAGGTAAAATTTTTATTGATGGTGAAGATGTTACTGATCGCTCAATCCAACAACGTGATATTTGTATGGTGTTTCAGTCTTACGCCCTGTTCCCTCATATGTCCTTAGGTGACAACATTGGTTATGGCTTAAAAATGTTAGGTCGCCCAAAGGCAGAGATCAAACAGCGAGTGGCAGAGGCTCTAGCCTTGGTAGATTTAGCAGGATTTGAAGATCGTTTTGTCGATCAGATTTCAGGCGGTCAGCAACAACGAGTGGCATTAGCTCGTGCTTTGATCTTAAAACCCAAAGTGCTGTTATTTGATGAGCCATTAAGTAATCTGGATGCTAACTTGCGCCGTAGCATGAGGGAGAAAATTCGTGAATTACAACAACAGTTTAATATCACCTCCCTGTATGTTACCCATGACCAAAGTGAAGCTTTTGCCGTTTCCGATATGGTGTTAGTGATGAATAAAGGCAAAATAATGCAATTAGGTTCACCACAAACTTTATATCGCCAACCGGCCTCTGAGTTTATGGCAAGTTTTATGGGAGATGCCAATCTCTTCCCTGCTACTCTAGGGGCTGATTATGTTGATATTTTTAATTATCGCTTACCTCGCCCCGAGAACTTTAACAGCAACAAAACCGAAATTAGAGTGGGTGTCAGACCTGAAGCTATTACCTTATCTCAACAAGGTGAAGCTTGTCAGCAATGTACAATAATCCATGTCGCCTATATGGGACCACAATATGAGGTGACTGTTGCATGGCAAAATCAAACATTGTTATTACAAGTGAATGCAACCCAACTTCAACCTAATGAAGGTGATAGCTATTATCTACAAATCCATCCTTATGGAATGTTTATCTTGGAATAATGGCTTTTATTTTAGTGAGTGAGGCACCCAATGGGTGCCTCTTTTTTTATCGTTATAAACTACAGCATCTTCCCCTGATGTGACATCCTGGTGTAAATACAGAAGTGATATTACAGATAAGCTTATAATCTTATCCTTTTGTTTTATAATGTTATTATTTGTTTTATTGTTATATGGTTGCTATTCCCCTTGCGCAAGATATTTTTGCATTTCATCAGTTGGCACCATACCGCCCCCCGTCGCCCATACTAAATGCGTCGCATTGTGCATTTTTTGACTATCAAGTGATAAACCTTGTAGATAATCTTTAGCTTGAGAAACATGAATAGCCCCTGTCATTCCTGCTAAAGCGGAAGGCTCTAACTGGATCCCTTCTTCTTTGTTTAACAAGCTCAATAAGTTATATAACTCTTGATCATCAATGGTGTAATAGCCATCAATCAAACGCTCCATTGCCCGTCCAACAAAGCCAGAGGCTCTACCTACCGCCAAACCGTCAGCTGCAGTAATATTGTCGATACCCACTTCTTGAACAGAAATACCATCATGTAACTGGGTATAGACCCCAAGTAACATACAAGGAGAATGAGTTGGCTCAGCAAATAGACAATGTACTGCATCACCAAATGCCAGTTTTAACCCAAAAGCGACACCACCAGGCCCTCCACCTACACCACATGGCAGATAGACAAACAGAGGATGTTCACTATCGACCGGAATATTAAGCGTTTCAAATTGATGTTTTAAACGCAATCCAGCGACGGCATAACCCAAGAATAATGTTTTTGAATTTTCATCATCAATAAAGAAACAACGAGGATTTTTTTCTGCCTCTTTACGTCCTTGTTCAACTGCAATACTGTAATCTTGCTCATATTCCACAACATTAACACCATGAGCGCGTAGCTTGTCTTTTTTCCATTGACGAGCATCCGCAGACATATGAACACTAACGCTAAAGCCCAGTTTTGCACTCATAATGCCAATCGACATTCCTAAGTTACCCGTGGAGCCGACGGCAATACTGTATTGGCTAAAAAATTTGCGGAATTCATCAGAAAATAATTTTTCATAATTATCCTCTGTGGTCAGAAGCCCGGCCTCTATGGCTAATTTTTCAGCATGAGTGAGCACTTCATAAATCCCCCCGCGCGCTTTAATTGAACCAGAAATAGGTAAGTGGCTATCCTTTTTCAAACGCAATTGTCCCTCAATAAGGGTGTTATAGCGCTTTTCTAGTGCCTCTTTCATTTGAGGGATATCCACAACGGCTGATTCGATGATCCCCTCAGTTGATGCGGTTTCTGGAAAGGCTTTCATTAAATAAGGTGCAAAACGTTGTAATCTTGCCTGTGCATCCATCACATCATTTTGCGTTAAACCTACATAAGGAAGTCCCTGGTCAGTTGAGGTAACATTGGGGTTAAACCAAACCACCTCTTTTAAATCCACTAAATCACGTACCAGTGGATAATCATTTTTTAATTTATTTATATCTATCGTGGTCATCGTCATTCTCTTTTATATGACAAAAGAAAGCATAAAAGTGCCCCCTAATGCCACAAATGAAGCAATAAAGGTCGCGATACTATAAAAACGGAAAGTTTCGCTTAATGTGGCATTACAATACTGTTTTACTAACCAAAATAGGGAGTCAGTGACAATCGTACAGCCAATAGCCCCAGAGCCAATTGCCAATGTAATAATTTCAGGGCTAATATCTGGATACATTGGCATTAATGGTGCAACGATAGCGGTCGCACCCATCATAGCAACCGTTGCTGATCCTACTGCTGCATGCAGAATAATCGCTACTAGCCAAGCTAATAAAATAGGATGCATATCCAAATTAGAGAGGATCACCGCCAATGAATCGCTTAAACCACTCCCTTTTAAAATGCCGTTAAATGCGCCCCCAGCACCAATAATTAACAAAATATTGGCAATAGAGCTAAAACTATCTTCTGTTTTTTTCAATAGGGTACTCATGCCCATATTACGGCGAATACCTAAAATATAGTAAGCAACAAAAGCAGCAATAAACATTGCAGTAATCGGGTTACCAATAAATTGTAATGCAATATAAACCGAAGTGCCTTTTTCCATATTAAGCTCTGCGGCGGTCTTAATCAGCATCAGAACAATAGGTAATAAAACCGTAAATAATGTCGCCCCAAGTGAAGGTAAATCTTTTTCTTGACGAATTTCCATATCAGAAAATGCTTCTGGTACGGTTTTAAAAGGTAAGCGCTCACCCAATACTTTTAAGAAAAGAGGCCCGCCTACTAATGAGGCTAATAATCCAACAGCAAGACCGGCAACGATCACCGTTCCCATATCGGCCCCTAACTCATTAGTGACAAAAAGCGCTGCAGGGTGTGGAGGAACAATACAATGCACGGCCATTAATGCAGTACATAAAGGGATGGCGAGTTTTAATAATGAGGTGTTTGTTTTTTTAGCAATAGAGAATGCTAATGGAATAAGTAGCACCACCCCTACTTCAACAAACAGGGTAATACCACAAATCAGTCCCACCAATACCATAATAACATCCGGTGATAACCAACGGCATTTTTGTAAGGTGATACCGATGCGCTCTGCCGCCCCCGATATTTCCATCATTTTACCGAGAATAGTACCCAAACCAATAATGGCGGCTAAAAATCCCAGCGTTCCCCCAATCCCATTTTCAATTGCACTGACCATTTCTAATGGGTTCATTTTCATTGCCATACCGACAAAAAAACTGGCAAGTAGTAGTGCTAAAAATGGATGAAACTTAAGTTTTATTATAGTAAAAACAATGAGCAAGATACTTATAATCAGAGTACCTAGTACCCATAGTGTCGGTTCCATAGATCAATCCCTAATTTTTATTTATTGTTAAACATATTGAATATTAATCATTCGATACTTACAAATGATGAAAATAGATACTAAGATGAATTCAATTAAGCCAAATAGGTGATCAGATGCACAAATATTTATCATTTAGATTTCATCTTGGCTATCTTTCACCTTAACATTAACTTGATTATTACCTTACGTTACTAATAATAATTAAATGAGAATAAAAAATGTTTGGATCTTCTAACGTGATTTTGAGAAATAAGCGCTTATCCAGTTATCAATTAGCACGACTTCACACTTTTGAAGCAACAGGACGGCATTTATCATTCGCTTTAGCCGCAGAGGAATTGTCCTTGACGCCTAGCGCGATCAGCCATCGTATTAATACACTAGAGAAAGAATTAGGGATAAAGCTATTTAATCGCTTTCATCGGCGTATTGAATTAACCGAAGAAGGTGAACGTATTTATTGGGCATTGAAAAAAACACTTGAAGATATTAATCAAGAGATTTTAGATATCTATAATCAAGAAATATCTGGCGTATTAACGGTGTATTCTCGCCCTTCCATTGCGCAATGTTGGCTTGTACCTCGTATTTCTGATTTTACTCAACGCTATCCTTCTATTGAATTAAACTTACTTACTGGCAATGACGATATTAATTTTCGTGGTTATGGTATCGATCTCGCTATCTATTTCGATGATAAACACCTGAAAAATCTCTATTGTGAAGATTTAATCTCAGAATCAATTATTCCTGTTTGTAGCCCTGAATATGCTGCTCGCCATGAATTAGTAGGTAATATCCATCATCTTGCTAATTGTACTTTGTTACATGATAGACAAGCTTGGAGTAATAACTCTGATTTTGATGAATGGCGCGCTTGGAGTGAATATATGGGATTAGGATTATTTCCAAATAAAAGTAATATTTGTTTTGATCGCTCCGATTTAGCTGTTATTGCTGCCGTTAATCATTCCGGTGTCGCAATGGGGCGTAAACGCTTAATTCAAAAACAACTCGCAAATAATGAATTAATAGTCCCTTTTGATAATTGTGAGTTTTTTTGTGCACAACGCTATTATCTGGTTACCCGCGATGAAAAGAGTAACGCTAAAGTACAGCTTTTTATTCAATGGCTGAAAAAACAGATCTTACAAGGGATGTGATCTGACAAAATAACAAAGAGATCGATTTAATCTAAACCGATCTCTTACTCATTAAAATGATGGTGATGAAATTAATCCGCTAAAAAGTGTTTATCTTCAAGGACAATTAATGGCTCAATATCACTGTCTTTTTTTATCACTAATGTCGGATCAGAGCGTAAGCAACAACCACCATAATGTCCATCTACCGTAAAGGTACAAACCTGAATATATCGGTTAGACACTTTTGGTAAACACCATAATTCTTGATAAATATTTTCTTGATGTTCGAATTGACCACTGGTTTCACCTAATACATTTTCTTGGTGATCAACTAAACCAATATTACTACCACAGCGCCCAGCAATAGGTTTAACCGCATAACCACTCTGCGACAAACGTGGGGTTAAAGTGAACTCAGTATCAAGTAGATAAGGATTATCTGGGAAAAGTTGCCATAAAATAGGTAATATCGCTTTATTACTTGGAATAAGTGTCCAAAGAGGTTCAAAAACCGTGATTTCAGGGCGTAAAAGGACATCAACTAAACGAACTTCTCCCGCCGGATCACCAATACGAATAGGAATAAGTGACTGTTGTTCACTCTCTTCTCTTAGTTGATCTAACGCGGTTTCCCAAGCCCATGTTTTCCACACACATTCAACAATACGTTTATCACCATCAATTAACTGACCACGACTATTCCAATGCAGCTCTTTTAATCCACGCAGAATTTTGCTGCTATAACCGGCTTTAGTCAGCGCTTGTTGCATAAATCGAGCATGATAATCTTCTTCATTATCATCATCTTGAAGAATATGTACAAATGGCTTCGCATCACTGTGTTTCCATGCATCTGATAACGCATCTAATAGACGTTCACCCGGGTTATAACCTGCTTTAATGCCACCCTGTTTAGCCCATTTTTCAATAATTAATCCGGCTTCAGTATGGCAAGATGCAGAATCAGCGTTATATTCATACACCTTGATACCGCGCTCATCCATACAAAAATCTAACCGTCCAGTGATCATTTGATGACGTCTATTTTGCCATGATAGGCGGATACGGGGCCATAACACTTCAGGGATCGCAAATAAACGCAGTAAATTATCGTCTTTCAGCACTTTTTCCGTTGCATGCAGATACATCAAATGCATTTCATTGCTAGCACGTATAAGTTCATGCTCAGCACTTTCTGAAATGGTGAAATATTCATAGCTGTCTTGATTAATCGTATGACCGTGCTGTGCTAGCACATAGGCTTTTTCTAACGGATCGCTTTCATCTAGCCATTTTCCAGCAAATTGCCCCTTGTTGGCTAATTTGGCCTCATGAATAGCTAACAATTCAGGAGCAACTTTAGGTTGAGGTAAACTGTAGGCATTAGGTTCTGTTTGGATCATCCAACCTAGCAAGGTGGTATTATCAAAGGTATCTTCGATAAAATAGCCATTATCACTCACTTTAAGTGGTAACTCTCGTGTCCATTGTTGACCTCGCGGTAACCTAGTGTGGATCACATTTTGTTCTGCAATACGGATTTTATCTTCTAATACTTCGGTAATAACCGCCACATGACCGGTGACTTTAAACTCTCCCCCTTCTTGCCAAATAAGCAACGCTCCTACCGTCGGTGGCTGTTTGCTGCCATTTGCAAAAGCTTGCAAGGGTAAAATATCGTCATCAATCGTTCTTCGTAAGAAACGTAACGAGAAGATCTCATAGGCCATTCCCACATCAGTAAAAACAACCCCGTAATGTAAATAGAGAAAACGGCGTGCAAATTCAACACATTGCCACTTATGCCCCATATACTCATTACCAATATAACTACGGAATGAATCATTGGCGGCATAATCTTCTTTATCTATACTGCTGTAATCTGAAGAGTAAATCGCAACACCACCAGGTGCATAACCGAGTAATGTTCCAAATGGTTCATGACGAATGATCTCTTTTACATTCATAATCTCGACCTTGACGATAATTAGATAATGACTCTGTAATACTTATAATCACCATGTATTATAAGTAACCATCTTAACGCTATCGTCTATCTGATGTGAATGTAAATTTATCAATTTAGATAAAGTAAAAATAATCGAGTTGATTCGATGACATAAAGCTGATTGCGGATTTGACCTGACAAAAAAACTCAAAAATAGTCTGTTATAAATAATATATAACGCCTATTTTTGAGTGTAATCAGTCAAAGAGGTGTTTATCATTTGTTATTCTCCTTTCTTATTTACTCCTTCTCAATCATAAATGCGAGTCTATATAAGTAGAAAAATTGCGTTTATACAATATATAGCACTCTCTATCAAAAAAATGCCGTTTTTCATTCTGCCAAAGTAATTTTTTTTAACATAGGATAAAAAATTAATTATCAATAATAATTTTGTGACTATAAATAATTTACTCAACTAACCGATAACAAAAAGTATGAATTTGACTCATTCAAGTAGGAGAGCTTGAGCTCGTTAAAATTCAGCTTAAAAAACATTGATATTTAATGAAATATTATCAGTAGTTGATAGGAGGAAAGAGGTCACCAATGTCAAAAGTTTATCCTATTTCTCAAATTATTGGACATAAAATTCGCCAACAGCGCCAACACTTGCGTTTATCCGCTAAAGCAGTGGCTGAAAGAGTCGGCGTTAGCCAACAGCAATTTTCACGCTATGAGAATGGGCTATGTAAAATTGATGTTGATATGCTCTTCCTTATTGCTAAAGAATTAAATGTTACACCAACCGCTTTTCTTCCTTCACCGCTTAATGAAGATCCTATCGCTTCTTCAAGCGCTGTCACCCAATCTAAGCTATTTTGGAGCGCACAGAGTCAAATTTAATGATCTAATATGGAAATCAGTGATTGCTTATCTTTGTCAGATAGTTAATAAGATTTCCATCTATTCTCTTTAACACTATGATTTTACTTAGTATTAAAAAGCAAACCTATTGAGTATATTTATCTGTCATTTCTTAATAACAAAATTTTTTCTTTTAAAAAAGAGTTAGTTAATCTTATTTTTATCCTTTCCCACTTCAAATTAAACGATATTTTTCTTACATAAGTTTCTGCTATTTTTGCTACAAATCATGTTAATCTTAATAAGAATAATAACAATTATCATTCAATACATAAGGATTAAACATGAACTCTCGTTATGTGCGTGCTCTCACGTTGTTATCATTAATTCCCACTTCTGTCTTCGCTCTTGAGTATCCCGTAGGTCAACCAATCATTAAAAATGGCATGGAAATTCAAGGTGTCTATCTACAACCTATCACGATGGACACAGAGGAAGGCCATCATGCAATGAAGCACCTACCTGCTGATAAAGCTGATATCCATTTAGAAGCAGATATTCATGCTGTTGAAGATAATCCGAATGGTTTTGCTGAAGGTGATTGGATCCCTTATCTCACTGTTGAATATACCGTGACTAAATTAGATGCACCGGAGAAAAAACAGCAGGGAACTTTTATGGCCATGGTCGCCAGTGATGGTCCTCATTATGGTGAAAACCTAAAATTAGATGGCAACGGCCAATATAACGTTACCTATAAAATTTACCCGCCTTCTTACAATAAAGATGTCGTTTTTGGTCGTCATATCGACAAAGAGACGGGGGTAGCCGCTTGGTTCGAGCCTTTTGAAGTGTCATGGGATTTTAACTATAGCGGTACTGGTCGTAAAGGCAGTTACTAATTAGCTTAATTATTGATAGCCCTGTGTATAGGGCTATCTCCTCTGTTTTGTTAAGTGAAATTTCAATGATTAAACATCTCTATCAATACACGCTATTACTGCTATTAATGATAGCAAGCTCTACTTTAGCCGCAGAAAAATACACCGTTGAATTAGAAATGAAAGAGGGGGAACTGATCCCTCGAGTTTTAAATGTTCCTGCTAAAACTCCTATACGGATCAAAATTCGCAATACCGGTAGTAGCCCCGTTGAATTTGAAAGCACTCAATTACGTAAAGAAAAAGTATTAGCGCCTGGGGCAAGTTCTGTCGTTGTGATTGCGCCTCTAAAACCTGGACGTTACACCTTCTTTGATGATTTTCATCTGTCTCACCCTCAAGGTGAAATCGTTGCGACTGAAAAGGCTGAATAAATATGGGACAAGTTCTATTTGTTGTTTGGCGAGAAAGTTTTGAAGCTCTGCTGGTGGTAGGGATCATTTATGCATGGATAAAACGCTCTCCTACCCCTAAACAAGGTATGAAATATCTCTGGGGGGGAGTAATAGTAGGAATATTACTCTCTATTCTTTTAGCTCTTAGCATTTATGGGGTATTTAGCTCCTTAGAAGATATCTGGCAATCTCTGTTTATGGTTATGATGGAAATTATTGCCTGCCTATTAATTGTTCAGATGGTCTATTGGATGAACAAACAAGGTAAATCACTAAAAGCCAATATCGAAAACGAATTGACACAAAAAACGCAACAACAAAGTGTCTGGGGGATTTTACTGATCATCGCCATTGCCATTGCGAGAGAAGGTAGCGAAGTGGTTGTTTTCCTATCAAGCCATATTATGGCTCTCACAGCACAAACCGCGTTGCCTTTCTTGATTGAAGTATTCATTGGCCTATTGATAGCTGGACTAACTCTATGGTTATTTTTGCTAACATCAAAAATGATTTCTTGGCGTAAATTCTTTGTTATTACCGGATTTTTACTGCTTTTCCTCGCCGTTTCCTTGCTATTAAAAGCAGTAGAAGAGATAGCTAATCTACTTATTGAAATGGATATTGAATTACCTGACTTTTTGATTTATCCACTATGGGATCTTAGCCATATTCTGGATGATTCAAGCATTTTTGGTAATTTCTTAGTTTCATTCTTTGCTTATCGCTCACAACCCATCGGTTTAAGTGTTGTTACTTTTATTGTGTTTTGGTTGGTGGTCGCACTGTTATTTAAACAAGGGGATCGCCATGCCAAATAGCGCCCTATTGAAAGGTGATCATATTGTCATCTTGCTATTGATATCGCTATGCTCTTTTTCTGTTTCTGCAAAAAAAATCATTCAAGGCATTACTCAAGATAGTGAAAATATTGTTGTTGCTAAAGGGGATATTCCCACTCCTGAAAAATTTACAACCAATATTCTTAACTACCGGCAGAAAGCTGTTGATCAGTTGACCTTCGTTGAAACTGCATTAAAAAATGTCATTGTTAACAGTGAAAAAAATCAACTGACTGATGCCCAACTCGCCTATCAACAAGCGCATTATCACTATGAGGTGATCCGCCCGATTATTGCATTGTTTGGCGCTACTGAACGCCTATTAAATAATCGGGCTGATTTCTTTCTTGAAAGAGAAAACTCGCCCCGTTTTAGTGGATTTCATTTGGTTGAATATCAACTCTTTAAATTAGAGGATGTGCAATCGTCAGCCGAGTCAGCCAAAGCACTGTTAAGAGGCATTAGTGATCTAAAAAAACGCTTAGCGATTGAAGATATTCCCATTGCTAAATTAGTGCAATCTGCAGGTGATAGTTTAGAGCTGATTTTAACCGACAAATTAGCCGGCATTGAAAATCAATATGCAAAAAGTGATCTGGGTGATGGGTATGCCAATTTATACGGATCACGCCTAATCATTGAGTCGCTATCTAACCATATTCCACTTCAGGAATATCAATCACTACGCAAACAGTATGACACTATTAGCAAACTATTTTTAAAATATCAGCGAGATGAAGAACTATTTCAGCCTTTAGATACGCTTTCTGATAGTGAGAAAGCAGTGCTCTTTGCACAAATAACACAATTAGCGGAGCAAGTTGCACAATTACGTAACGTGCTCAATATTGATGTCTATTATTACTATAAAGAAGCATATGGTGAAAAATAAAACTCTGTTTAAATCACTTCTCACAATCCCCGTTAACCACCATAAACGTACAACGTTAAAATGGTTAGGCGGTAGTTTACTGCTTGCCAGTATGGGCGCAAATGCCATCGAAAAAAACAAGTGTTCACCAACACTTCGTTATCAACGTGCTATTAATTACTTAGGAAAACATCAAGCTGGGGTTATCACGCCAGAACAAAAGCATGCTTCATTTATTGCACTTGATTTAACAGTAACAACCCCTGAGGAAGTAGAAAAAATTTTCCGAACCTTAACACAGCGGATTGCTTTTTTAACACAATCTCGTGAACTTAAAGAAAGTCATAATCCTCACCTTCCCCCCGCAGGATCCGGTATTTTAGGTAGCCAATTATATCCTGATGAATTAACCATCACAGTGGCGTTAGGGGATAGTTTTTTTGATAATCGGTTTGGTTTTCAAGCTCATAAACCCAAACGCCTTGAAGCAATGAAACCCTTCCCCAACGATCGCTTAGATCCTAAATGGTGTGGCGGTGATCTGTTACTTCAGCTTTGTGCCAATAGTCAAGAAAGTATCATTTATGCATTAAGAGATATTTTAAAATATCTTTCTGGGCAAGTGCATGCACGATGGAAAATAGATGGTTTTCTACCTGCTCGTGATATTGATAATCAACAAACGCCAATTAATTTATTTGGTTTTAAAGATGGCACAGGTAATGCCCCTGCCACTGATACTCATTTAATGGATGATTTAGTGTGGATCACCGATAAACAAAATGAACCGCAGTGGTGCTTAGGAGGTAGCTATCAAGCGGTGAGACTTATTCGTTTTGCCTTGGAATTTTGGGATAGAACACCTCTTGAAGATCAGGAGAATAACTTTGGCCGTCATCGTGCAACAGGCGCGCCGATAGGAATGAAGCAAGAAATGGACTCACCTGAATTTGCACAAGATCCTCATGGCGACAGGATACTCTTTGATTCCCATATGAGACGAGCTGAACCCAGAACCCCCGAACGTTATAGCGCCAAACTGCGTCGTCGCAGTTATAGCTACTCATTAGGGCTAACGCCGTCAGGGCAATTAGATATGGGGCTTGTCTTTGTCTCATTTCAGAATAACCTTAAAAAAGGCTTTATTGATACGCAAAAGCGTTTAAATGGTGAACCGTTAGAGCGCTATATAAAACCTTTTGGTGGGGGTTATTACTTCGTATTACCCGGCGTCACACAAGCAAGCGATATATTAGCTAAAGGACTATTTACTTAATTTTTGCTATTTTCAAATACGTTTACTTTTCCAGTAAACGTATTTGTTGACATCCTCCACGCCCTAAAGGACGTGGAGGATGTCAATTTCCCTAACATAAGTCCTATTTATTTTGCCCCAAATTTATTTGGGGCTTTTTTATACTTCAAACAACATTCTTTTTAAGATATTAAGTGACATATCAATATTCTTTTTCTCTTTGATAAAATAATCATCTAGCTATCTTGAATAATAATAGGCAAAATTAACATCAATGAGTTAGCTAAATTCCCTGTTTATTATTAGAAAAGAGAGCGCTTCACATGACTGGATTAATTATTACCATCGCGTTATTAGGTCTTATTTTTTATTATTACAACCGTATTATCTCTATGCGTGAAGCGGTTATCTCAAGTGAAACAGAAATATCGGTACAACTCGACCGTCGTGGTAAAGTGTTTGATAGCTTATTAGCTACAGTAAAAAAATATCTTAGTCATGAAGCCGATGTTTTTACTAAAATCACCGAATTAAGAGCCAAAACACAAAGTAGCAATAACCAAGAAGCAAAAGCGGCAGAAGATGAGCTATCAAAAATTGTTTCAAGTGGTGCGATTAATGTCGCTGTTGAAAACTATCCTGAACTAAAATCAGATACTATCATGGCTAATTTACAAGAAGAGATTGTCTCAACGGAAAATAAACTCTCTTTTGCTAAACGTGGCTATAACCGTACCTTAGAGCAATATCGTGCGTTTATCGCCTCTATCCCTGCGGTATTTATTGTGAAGATTTTTCCAAGTCTCGTGATTAATAAAGAATACTGGCGTCTTGATGAAACAGCGATTAAATCAGAAGAAGCGCGCCGTATTAACTTTGATTAACACCACGCACCATAGCTTATACATAAAATAATACGGTAGATATTATTGGAGAATAATAAATGGATTTCAGAAATGTACTGCGAAAAAATGCCATTCGCACTCGGTTTGTGATAGTCACCTATTTACTATTAATGCTAATGATCGGCTTATTAGTTGATAGCGCGATAGGTGCCAATCCTCATTTAAGTTTAATTGATAATATGCTGGCATTTCTGACATTCCAATCACTGCCTATTGCTTCATTGATTATTGTTGCCATTTCAATTGTGTTGCTGGTTATTGTTCACTTTAAAGGGCATAAAATCATGTTGACGGGCATGAAAGCACGATTAATTAATCCTGAAGAGCCATTAAATGCCCAAGAGCGACAATTATTAAATATTGTGGAAGAGCTTAGTTTAAGTGCGACTTTGGGCTATATCCCTAAGCTTTATATTTTAGATACACCAGAAGCCAATGCCTTTGCTGCCGGCTGGTCTGAAAAAAATGCCTTTATTGGTGTCACTCGTGGGTTATTAAATCAACTTAATCGCCAAGAAATACAAGCCGTATTAGCCCATGAAACAGGCCATATTATTCATGGTGATACCCGTTTAACACTGTATGTGGGTATTTTAGCAAATGTTATTTTAACGGTAACAAATATCTTTGGTAGCCGCTTATATATAGCCTCTGGTAACCGTGGTGGTAAAAGTAATGATGCCGCCAGTAAAGCACGATTGATTTTAATTGTACTCAACGTTGTTTTACCCATTATTACTCAAGTGCTCTATTTCTATTTATCGCGGACACGTGAATATATGGCAGATGCGGCAGCGGTTGATCTCACCCAAGATAATCAATCAATGATCAATGCACTAAAGAAAATTGCAGCACAACACGAAACTGAAAATTTTGAAGATGGCTCTACAGGACGAGCATATCGCAAAGCAGCCTTTATTTTTAATAAGGGAGACTCTCTTTTTTCAACCCATCCTTCGATTGAAAATAGAATAGCAGTACTCGAAGGGAAAAAGACTTTTTAAACCAACAGATTAAAACAAAAGCGTTTATCCATTATTATGGAATAAATACATGAAATAAACGCTTTTTGATTATTCTATCATCATAGGATTGCTTAACGCTGTTTTTCACCATGATGAAAAATAGCCGTGCGTAGACGCTCTTGCTGTTCATAACGCTGAGCAAAGGCTATTGTGTTATCTTTACCTAATTCCACCAGCAATTCGTTCATCGTTTGTATGCTAGCACTGGCAATGGCCTCATCAACCTGCTTAATCACTTCCTCATAATGAGACATAATTATTCCTCTTTTCCTATAAAATACTTATTAACTATCATATAACAAGAAAGGAGACGTTCTGTATTTTTAGTCATAAAAAAAGTGATTAAATAGAATTAAGTGGTCTATTTTTGGTTTCTTTACCTAATAACATAACCGCTAATATCGCTATCACAATGGAAAGGCTAAAAATAAGAAAAATAGTGCTTATTTCAAATTGATATTGCACTAAATAGCCTACCATCAGTGGCCCTAATATTCCGCCAATACGGCCTATTGCCGTCGCCGTTCCAGCGCCTGTAGCTCGTATACCATCAGGATATTGTTCTGGGGTATAGGCATATAATGCCCCCCATGCACCTAAATTAAAAAATGATAACAACATACCAAATACTAATAGTGTGGTTGTGGAATCGGCTACGCTAAAATAGTAAGCGCTAATCGCTGTGCCTGCTAAATAGGTGATTAACACAAACTTACGACCATAACGTTCAATAAACCATGCTGCGGTAAAATAGCCCGGTAACTGAGCGAGTGTCATAATCAACACATATTGAAAGCTTTTAATTAAACTAAAGCCTTTTAACATTGCGACACTCGGTAGCCATAAAAAAATGCCATAATAAGAGAACACCACACAAAACCATAATACCCACAACATCAGTGTTGAACGGCGATATTGAGGTGACCAAATCAATGACATTGATTGGCGAAGAGATAAACGATTTTGTAATAATAACTGCGTGGAACTGGGTTCTGGTAACTTTGAACGCAAATAGAGTGCATAAACTGCGGGTAGTGCGCTCAATAACATAGCCATACGCCAGCCATAATCAGGAATAATAAAATACGCTATTAACGCGGCAATTAACCACCCTACCGCCCAAAAACTCTCTAATAAAACAACAATACGACCACGTTCATGGGCTTTAACACTTTCACTCACCAATGTAGAAGCAACGGGTAATTCTCCGCCTAAGCCCATACCAATAAAAAAGCGTAAAATTAATACCACCATTAAGGAGCTTGCTAATGCAGTTAAACCGCAACCAAGGCTAAATAGCAGCAACGTTAAGATAAATACCGGTTTACGACCTTTTCTATCGGCCATAATGCCAAAGACAAAAGCGCCTACGGCCATACCGATAGAATTAATACTGCCAATCCAACCTAATTGCGCTGCTGTTAATCCCCAATCTTCTTTTAACGCCGTTAATAAAAAAGCGAGAAGCCCCACATCCATTGCATCGAAAGTCCACCCCATTCCGGCAATACATAACAATTTACGACGAGAAAGTACCGTTGGTTCTTTTGCTGTTTCGCTTGCCACTGCCATGCTCTATCCTTTACCATCCCAAAGTTATTTGTTTAGTATACTAAACAAAGAAATTAAACTTGTTAATAGCAAAAGACAAATTTAAATAAAATTTAACATAACTGAATGAAATTTAGCTAAAAAAAATCGGCATCTGTTGTTGCAGACACCGATTTTAATTTTTATTACCTTAAACACTAATCTGTAGATTAGCTTCTTAAACCGCGACCTTTTTCAATTAAGTACCAGGCTACGATATAAAACACGGCAATAAACAGGCATAGTACCGTGATTGTCACCGTTAATGACACATCAGTGATCCCTAAAAAACCATAACGGAAACCGCTTATCATATAAACAATCGGGTTTAATTTAGAAACACCTTGCCAAAATGCTGGTAATAAGGAGAGTGAATAAAACACACCACCTAAATAAGTTAATGGCGTTAAAACAAAGGTGGGGATAATACTAATATCATCAAAGGTTTTCGCAAAAATGGCATTCAACAATCCTGCGAGAGAAAAAACAATCGAGGTCATTAATAATGTCACCACAACCATTGTCCAAGAGTGTATCTCTAGTGGTACAAAAAATAGTGAAACCAGAGTGACCAATATCCCAACACAAATACCACGGGCGACACCACCCCCCACAAATCCGGCAATAACAACATGGGTCGGTACTGGCGATACTAATAATTCTTCAATACTACGTTGGAATTTAGCGCCAAAAAATGAAGAGGAGACATTAGCATATGAGTTTGTGATCACCGCCATCATAATCAAGCCGGGAACAATAAACTGCATATAATCAACACCGCCCATATCACCAATACGCTTACCAATTAAGTTACCGAAAATAACAAAATATAGCGACATCGTGATAACAGGAGGAATTAAAGTTTGTACCCAGATACGGCCAAAACGGGTCACTTCTTTAATCCAAATCGTCTTGAGGGCTACCCAATACAACTGAATCATTCCCTCTCTCCTTTTTCTGTTTCTGTATGATCTTCATTAACTAAATGCACAAATAACTCTTCAAGGCGGTTAGCTTTATTACGCATACTCAAAACTTGAATACCTTGTGCATTGAGCTGAGCAAAAACCCCATTCAATCCTTGCTCTCTTTTCACATCAACTTCTAGTGTTGATGTATCGACTAAACGATACTGGTAATTTTGTAATTCAGGTAACGGACTTTTTGCTGCTAAGTCCAAAATAAAGGTTTCAGACTCTAATTTACTTAATAAACCTTTCATACTGGTGTTTTCAACCAGTTCACCACGCTGAATAATACCAATATTCCGACACAGCATTTCTGCTTCTTCAAGATAATGTGTGGTTAATATAATAGTGGTGCCCTGTGCATTTAAATGTTGTAAAAACGTCCACATTGAACGACGTAATTCAATATCTACTCCCGCCGTTGGCTCATCGAGGATCAGCAATTTAGGCTCATGCATTAATGCACGAGCAATCATTAAACGCCGTTTCATTCCCCCAGATAAGAAACGTGCTCTATCATCTTTTTTCTCCCATAAATCTAATTGGGTTAAATATGTTTTTGCACGCTCTAATGCCACTTTACGTGGTACACCATAGTAGCCAGCCTGATTAAGGACAATTTGTAATACGGTTTCAAAAGGGTTGAAATTGAATTCTTGTGGCACTAATCCGAGTTGTCTTTTAGCATTAACCATATCGGTATCAGTGTCATAGCCAAATACTTTGACTTTACCACTGCTCTTATTCACCAAAGAGCTGATAATCCCTATGGTGGTCGATTTTCCTGCACCATTAGGGCCTAATAGCGCATAAAAATCCCCCGCTTCTACGGTTAAATTAATTCCTTTAAGCGCTTTGACACCATTATGGTAAGTTTTCGTTAACTCGGTTAACTCCAATGCATAAGTCATAAGTGGAAATTACCTTTTATCAACTGCATTATTCAGCATTGACTGAGCTGAAATCAGAAATAGCTATTCAACTAAGCCTTACTCCCCTGAGTGCAAATCAGGATAGATATAGAAAATGGGCTTAGTTCAATAGGATCAAAATGGAATAAGATATTCTAGAGAAAAATAAGACGTAAATAAACCGTTTTACAGATAATGCCTCAAACAGATAAATAAATTTTATTTAACTATTTTAATGATCAGCAGAGCGAACACTGCAATTACTAATCAATAAAAATGACGATTAATTGTAGCTATTTTCCAGTATTAATCTCAATAAAAAGCCAATAATAACTAAATGTTATTATTTAGCCTGTTTTATAGCAATAAATTTATTGGCCTTATTACTCAATCTGACTGATAGATATTATCATGCTCTTTATTACCTCAAATAATTTATCAATAAAAAAATGAACAGATACTGTTAACAGTTTTTATCCTCATCATTCGCCAGTCTAAAAAACATTAATATTTTTTATAAAAAAATAATTACTCTCGATTATTCAAAATAAGAATAATCGAGTTAACAATCAGTTATCTTTTCACACATTTGATTTACATCAAATAATGTGTTGATAAATTCATTAAACAAATACTGTAAAAAGTTCTATCTTATTTGAAAGCGAAAATAGACAAGCAATTAACTGTCACTTGGCTCAAAAAAAGCCTTCTGATTCATTCAAAAGTAATGGTATAAAAATACCCTTTCTTTATTGAGCTTAAACATCCAACAATAACATTAAAGCTATTTCGTGTTGGCCTACTGTCAGCGCAAATGGTGGGAAACTGAATTTACAGGCAGTCACATCATGATGAGAAAAATTGAAGAACTGTTAGCCAACAATAAACAATGGTCAGGTTCTGTTACAGAAGAAAACCCGCAATTTTTTAAAGAGCTGAGTAAAGGCCAAAAACCTCATTTCTTATGGATTGGTTGTTCAGACAGCCGCGTCCCCGCTGAAAAATTAATTAATGCCGCCCCTGGTGATTTATTTGTACACCGCAATGTGGCAAACCTTGTGATCCACACCGACTTAAACTGTCTTTCTGTTATTCAATATGCCGTTGATGTCCTACAAGTTGAACATATTATTGTTTGCGGTCATTATGGCTGTGGTGGTATTGAAGCTGCTATTGAAGGGACTGAACTGGGCTTAATTAATAACTGGTTACTGCATATCCGTGATATCTGGTATAAACATAGCTCCATGTTAGGTGAACTCGCACCACAAGATAGATTAAATTTACTCTGTGAACTTAACGTGATAGAACAAGTTTATAACCTTGGTCACTCAACTATTATGCAAGCCGCATGGAAACGTGGACAAAAAGTGATGATCCACGGTTGGGTTTACGGTTTAAACAATGGTGAATTACACGATTTAGATATCACCTCAGACAGTCGTGAAAAACTAGAACTCTCTTATCGCCAAGCTATTGCAAAATTAAGCCATCCACGTTGATTTTCTAATATTAAACCCGCCAAAGCGGGTTTTTTAATATACGATATAAATCAACAAGATTATTCATCTAGTAGCGTTACGTGACCAATATAAGGTAGGTGACGATAACGTTGTGCATAATCAATGCCGTAACCTATAACAAACTTATCTTCAATAGAGTAGCCAATCCACTCTACTGGCACATCCACTTCACGACGTGATGGCTTATCAAGTAGCGTACAGATAGCAATAGAGGCAGGCTCACGTAAACTTAAAATCTCTTTAACACGGTTTAAAGTATTACCTGAGTCAATAATATCTTCAACAATCAGAACATCTTTACCACGAATGTCTTCATCAAGATCTTTAATGATTTTAACGTCTCTTGTTGACGTCATTCCATTACCGTAACTTGATACTGTCATAAAATCGACTTCATGTGGCACTTCAATTTCACGACATAAATCCGCCATAAAAATAAAAGAGCCTTTTAATAAGCCAATTAAGACCAAATCGTGTTTTTCTTGACGAGAACGATAATGTTCTGTGATTTCACGACCTAATTCAGCAATACGCTGTTTGATCTCTTCTTCAGAGATCATGACATCAACAATATGTTTCATGATTTATTTCGATTGGGTTAACGGGGAAAGCAACCGATTGTACCAGAATTTCTATCATCATGCGACGTTGTCAATGAAGGAAAATAAGGGAATAAAATATTAGCTTTACTCCCTTTGCAAACTTTTATCGCTAATTTTGTTACTTATTACAGTAAAAATTATCGACTCACCGTAAAGCCCGCCATCATTCCTGTATCTTCATGTTCTAATAAGTGACAGTGAGCCATAAATGGGTGTTCCTTTGTCGCTAAATGGTCAAATTTTACAAGGATCTCGCTAATTTGCCCTTCCACTCTGACAATATCTTTCCAACCTTGGCGATGTTTTTCAGGTTTACGACCATTTTCCGATAAAATACGAAACTGTGTTCCGTGAACATGGAATGGATGTAACATCATGTCGCCACGACCAGAAACCAACCAGCGTTCATAAACCCCTTGTTTAACATCAAATGCAGGTTCGGTCATTGAGAATGGGATCCCATTGATGCTATTTGCATTATAAATATCAACATCCGCAGAGCCATGACCACAATTCATGCCGCCCCCCATCATGCCATTTCCATTGCCCTGACGCATATGACTCATACCGTGGTGAATTCCCGCTAACGCTTTATCACCGTAACGCTCCGTTAGCGCCATCATACCTTGCATATCTAAACGCATATCCATACGTAAATGTAATGAACGTGTCGCAATATGACTTAGTGATGGTAATGCAGGAATTAAGGCTAATTGATCAGGTAAAATACCCACCGCTTTTTCTGCTGAAGGCAGTAGACGTAATACAGGTAATACATTATCAAATGGCGCTAATACCATCCCCATTTGTCGGACAGGTAAAGTGACAATATCGAAATCACGTCCATCTGAGGTATCAACCAGTACTTCAAAACGCTCCCCCATTAAAATAGGGAGTTCTGTCACTTTGACTGGTTCCGCTAATAACCCACCATCGCTAGCAATTACATACATTGGTCGGCCATCACTGGTGGCTAAATTAAGACTACGTGCATTACAACCATTGAGGAAACGTAATCTAATCCAACCTTTTGGTACAATGTGTTGCGGTTGAATCGCACCATTAGTGAGCATCATGTCGCCAAACCAACCTACTGCAGCACTCATCACATCAAGTTGATAGTCAATTTGACCGTTACTGTCTAAGCGTTTGTCTTGTAAAATAACCGGTAAATCATCCACTCCCCAGCGGTGAGGTAACTTTCGCTTGGCCGTTTCGTCATCCTCGATGATCACTAATCCCCCTAACCCCATTGCCACCTGTTTTCCGGTGATCCCATGAGTATGGGGATGAAACCAACATGTCGACTCCGCTTGATCTGGCGTAAAAGTTACTGTTCGTGATTTACCCGGTGCGATAGTCGCTTGAGGACCTCCATCTTGTTCACCACTTATCTCAAGACCATGCCAATGCACCGTTGTAGTCTCTGGTAGCGTGTTATTGATCTCAATAGTAACAGGTTCACCACGTTTTAATTTTAATGCTGGGCCTAATAAGCTACCGTTATACCCCCAAGTAGTTGTACTTGCTGTAGCAGTAAACTGGGAAACACCTTGTTGGATATTAAGAACAATCTTTTGTTGTTTGTCTGGGCTAATTTGAGGTGGAATAGCGAGTGAAGGCGTGTTAGTTTGGGCGAATGCGAGACGGCTCCAACTTGGTAATAGTGTGACGGCGCTTAATGTTGCCCCTAATTTTAAAAATTCACGACGTTGCATAATGTATTCCTTTGAATAAAATCAATTACTCTATATTTGTCATAATTAGGTAAATAAATTTATCGATAAACTATTGAGCAATGCTAAAGTCTCCCCTTACTGGAAGGTCAAATAGAAACCACACAAAGCAACGGGTCTTTGCAAAACTTTTAACTTAATTAAGTCAAATAACAAATCTTGTGAAATCATCACATATAGGAATGTCACCACTAATGAAAAAAATGTTCGCTTTGTTCTGCACTGTTATTCTTTCTTTTGCCACGCTTTTTTCTTCTAGTGCAAAAGCACTCACTTATACTCAAGCAGAAGACTTAGCTGATTTAACCGCGGTATACCTGTTTTTAAATAATGATTGTGGTTATGAGCAGATCTCAAAACAAAAAATAGAACGAGCGCTGATTATTTTTTCACAATCTCAGCAGTGGGATGTCTCTAATTATTCAATGCTCCCAATGAGCAAGCTTAATGAAGATAGTTATCAGGATTTAAAAAATATACAAATTGCTCATAACAAAAAATGTCAACTACTAGCCCAAAAATCACTTAGCTTACTAAACTATTAATTGTATAAAAAAGCCACTCTATCAAACTGATACAGTGGCTTTTCAATTTATTATATCTGTCGATATCTTACTGTTATTGCTATTTTACTCACGTTTTCTTTTCTGCTTTCGTTCACTGTAAAACAAGGCAATAGAAGGAATACTTTGAATGATCAACATACGCAATATATGATTCGACATCACAAAAGCCGCATCGACATTCATAGTGATCGCGGCAAATGTCATTGCTTCCATACTTCCCGGTGCCCAAGCTAATACTAACGTTGTCCAAGGCACCCCTGTTAAATAAGCCGCGCTCAATGCAACGATCACCGTTAAAATAACGTTGATAATGACCACCTGCACAGAGGAAAAAGCATTTTTAATTAACGAAGCAAAAGGAAAAACCACAAAATGTGCGCCAATATTCATCCCAATTAACACCATGCTGAGTTCATTTAATAGCATTGGAAAAGCAATCGGCTCACTGACAAAAGATTGTACCAATATTGCACTGCCTAATGATGTCAACATAAACGGTGCTGGAAAATGAATTCTCTGTAATAAAAGCCCAGATACTAGCCCTAACGCGACAATTAATAATAACCACATCGATGACAACAGTGTCATTTCAGGTAATGTAAACTCCGTAAGAGTTGCTTTATCTGAGCCAACAATAAATCCAGCCATAATAATCAATACGATTAAACGAATAGTATGAGAAATAACAATTTTTTGTGGTGGTGTTTTGGTATGATCTGTTAAAGCAAGAATAGCCGCCATCGCGCCAGGTACAGCGCCTAACATAGCCTCTTCTTTTGTCCAACCAATATGACGATGAAACCATAAGAAACTGACAACAAATTGAATGGCTAAACAAATAACGAGGATAATCAAAAGAAGCACTAAATTATCCGCACTCCCTAAATGTACTTGATTAAACATCAATCCAACAGAGGTGCCTAAGGTCAGTTGGATAAAAGTCAGTGTATGCTTAGGAACAGAGAGCCGCCATTTAAAACGATAAGCAATAATAACCACGACGATTGGCCCAAACATCAACGCCATCGGTAGACCAGATAATGTTAATAACCCACCAATTAGTGCACAAAACAGAATTCCCGGTAGTTTTTTTAAAAATGACATGTTGTGTTATCCAGTTTTTTTAATTATGGTATTAATCCTATCACTGGTATAAATATTTAATAAACAAATAATGATAATTTAAATATTATTTTTATTAATATTAAGAGCTAATTATGTCATTAAAAATTACTACCGCCCCGACGACGAATGAAATCAACGAAATTTATGAAGGCTTATTAACACATAACCTTCAGTATATTCAGATGGAGCAATATACGCCCTTAGCCGTTTTTAAAGAGAAAAATGGTAAAAAAATAGGTGGGATCACTGGTGATATATTAGGTAATTGGCTACGTATTCGTTATCTATGGGTTGATAAGGCCTATCGTGGTAACAATATTGGTACAGAATTACTGCAAGCAATGGAGAATACAGCTAAAAAGAAAGGTGCCAAATATGCTGAGGTGGATACTTTTAGCTTTCAAGCCCTGCCTTTTTATCAAAAGCAGGGATTTGAAGTTTTTGGCACCTTAGAAAATTATCCGATTAGTGACAAAAAATATTATTTAAACAAAGTATTATAAATATTTTACACTATAAAATATTTATTTTTCTTATAAAAGTGAAGACACATAGTTGTCATTTACCATTTCAACGACATATTCACCTAGTTCTTCCACAAGAGAAACTGAAGCTTGTTTTTCCTCTTTTTCTAATTTATCTAGTTCTTCCACAAGAGAAACTGAAGCTTGTTTTTCCTCTTTTTCTAATTTATCTAGTTCTTTTTCATCCTGAATATAAATTAAATTATATATTCCTTTCCCTCTTAATTTACCTCGTTCTATCTCTTTCAGAAGAGGAATTAAAGTATATATTTCGTTCGATTCTAATTTACCTAGTTCTAACCCTTTCAGAATAGGAATTAAAGTATATATTTCTTTCAATCCTAATTGACCTAGTTCTATCTCTTTCAGAATAGAAATTAAAGTATATATTTCTTTCGATTCTAATTTACCTAGTTCCATCCCTTTCAGAATAGAAATTAAATTATATATTTCGTTCCATTCTAATTTATCTAGTTCCATCCCTTTCAGAATAGAAATTAAAGTATATATTTCTTTCCATTCTAATTTATCTAGTTCTATCTCTTTCAGAATAGAAATTAAAGTATATATTTCGTTATCTCCTAATTTACCTCGTTCTATCTCTTTCAGAATAGAAATTAAAGTATATATTTCTTTTCCTCCTAATTTATCTAGTTCTATTTTTTCCAGAATAGAAGTTAAATCAGATATTTCATCGCCTTTAACATATTTATTTAATTTTTCCTGAATAATTTCACTTACTTCAGAAAGATTACGTTTAGAATTCATATTGTCATTATTAGTATTATTAATTCCATCAAAACTATCCCACTCAAAATCCCCCACAAAATAAGCGACATTATCATCTGTACTTTTATCCATTATTATTTCTTCACCACCATAAAACTTATTTATATATTCTTCAATCCAAATATTTTGCACTTTATTAAGTGAATAGCTATATACGCAATCAATATTCGCTTTATTAAGAATTTCACTCATTATACTTTCTTCATAAAGAATTACATTCATTATTTTCCGTAACTTTACTGGAAATTCTTCTTTAAGATTCTCTACCTCTACCATAAGAGGAAGATTATATTTTGAAACACAGACTAGAAAATTTATTTTAGACAGAAATTTTTCTTTCTCCTTATTACTTGAAAAATTAGCTAGTATTCTTTCATTGCTATTTTTAAATCGAGTTTCATTATCATATCTTATCAACACTTCATTAAATATTTTTATAACATCTTCTTTTTTTATTCTTTCAACTCTTTCCTTAATAATATTCTCAAATTCATCCGCCAGATGATTATAATTTCTATTTGATGAACTTCGGCAAAAATTCTCCGCTCGTTGCAACTCATTTAAATAATTGAAAAAACTATATCTATCTTTAAAACTTGAATTTTCATTCTCTATTAAAGAGAGAAAATGGTTTAGGTTATGATATTCAGCTGTAATTGTAGCTATCTCAGCTTTTTCCCTATCTACATTATCTTTTTTTGTTAGTTTATTATTAAACTCATCAATCTTACACTTTAAATCTTTCACCTTATTCTCTAAATTAGTACGTGTTTCATTATATCTATTTAAATTCCCATCTCTATTACTTATTCCCATTCTACCGGTTTGGCTAATTGCAAAAAACATTGTAAATCGTTCCATCATATGAATAACTTTTTTTATAAAACTGGGCTTAGCCGTTGTATTAGAAATATCCTCTATTTTCTTTGCAAAAGTTACATAACATGATCCTAAATAATCTTTCTTAGTAGATAACTCTATTCCCTTATTAAATACACCTACATCATTAACTCTATTCATTTTATTGCCCTTACATTAATAAATTAACTGTTTATTTTATTCTTTTTATCAATTTATACTTACAAAAATAACACAGTAGTAATTAATTAATCATTTACAATAAAAATCACATTTAATTTAAAATAGAAATAAAAAAAGATATCAAAAATGATATCTTTTTTTAGTTTAATGATTTGTATTCCGCTGTAATTTAAAAAATAACTTATCGTTTAATCATTCTTTTAAATCGTTATACACTGTTGCTCTTGAAACACCGAGGTATTGCGCAGTAATCTCCATTGCTTTGCGAAGTGAAAGATAACCTTCATCCTGTAAACACAATAGCAATTCGCGTCGTTGATGCGGTTTCAATGCTCTTGGTGTCACTGAATAAGTTGCAGAAAATTCATCAATACGTTTTTTCAACGAATCTTCTGTTACTGAGCTAAAAGTTTCAATGATATGATTTCCCTCTTCAAGAGTCGAAAATTGATTTAATACCATTTGTAAACCTTTAATCATCGATATATCAATATTTAAACATAAAGCAGCAACATAATTGCCTTGTTTATCTTTAATACCAATCGATGTACTTTTAGCTGTTCTACCATCAGGAAACTGATTAGGATAGTTTGCAACAATTTGTGGAAAATCAGACGATTCAATCCTTGCCATACCTAGCTCAGTTGCTCTATCCCCCACTTTTCGACCTGATAGATTATTTTCAATCACCATAATGGTATTTTCACTATCGGTCAGATCATGAAGTACAACTTCACAAAAAGGCGATAATGTTTTACCAATGCCCTGTGCAATATATTTTAGTTGTTCTACCAGCCACTCTTGGTCTGCAGTTTTGTGTGACATAACGATCCTACAATAGCTAAAACGTAAATGATTTATACAATTTTAACCGATTTATTCAAATAATTAATCGTTATCTATCGGAAAATCTGACTTTGCCTGATTTAAAATAGCTTTAGCCATCCATTGGGTCATATCAATGACCTGCTGATCATCCATTTTCCAGATATCTTTCATTACCAAAAAAACTTCAGAACCATAAATAAGTGAGAAAGCTTTTATCACTTTATCCCACATTTCTTGCGGATAATGCGCTTTTAATGGTTCGATGACTTTAAGTAAGATCTCTTTACGATGACCACGAATAAATCGTTTTTCTGTATATTCGCTTGATTGTCGCTCTTTAGCCCACTGCTGTAATGAAACCTGCAATGCGCCACGCAACGCCCCTTCATGTTTAAACATTTGTGGATAAGCAAGATTGAGCAACGCAGTAATGCGCTGTTGTGTATTATCTTCTGGAGTGGGCTGCCATGCAATGATCGGTGCTAAACTTGCATCAACAGTAGCACTAATTAAATCACTTTGAGTGGGAAAATAGCGATACGCCGTTGCCCTTGAAACACCAGCATGTGCTGCAAGCTCTGATACGGTAGGTAACATCCCTTGTTCAAAAAGTTGCAATGCCGTTGTCACCAATAATTGGTAGGTTCTTTTTCGAGTACCTGACATTGTATCTATTTCATTACGACTAAAACTCATAAAAATTCCTTCGCTATTACTCCACTTTTCGTGGCTACTATACTGATTTTAAGAACTATTCTTAATACGATTAAAGTTTACTTTAGGCGATTGAGTCTACCTAAGCGACATTTAAAAGAGAAAAAATAAAAATAATGAGACATGTGTCTCAAAATAATGCTATTATAAATGAAACTCAAGTCTCATTGTGATTATAATCTACACGTCAATAATCATAAAAGGTAAGGGAAGGCTTATGAAACAGTATGCTGGCTTCATTTATATTGCGACTACGCTTGATACTAAAAGCGCTGAAATTTTTTATGTCAGTGAATTAATAAAGAAAGCAGGCCTTCCTGTCAAAACCGTAGATTTGACAACCAAACCTACAGCATTAGAAAGAGAAGCCGACGTCACAGCTGCACAAGTTGCTAGTTACCATCCTGATGGAAAAAACGCCGTGTTTTGCGGTGACCGCGGGAAAGCTATCGCAGCAATGTCCGTCGCTTTTGAACGTTATTTAACCCACTGTGACGATGTCCTCGCTATTTTAGGATTAGGCGGTTCAGGGGGAACGGCATTGATTACACCAGCAATGCAATCTTTGCCCATTGGTGTACCTAAATTGATGGTATCGACTATGGCTTCCGGTGATATCTCCGGATATATCGGCGCTAGCGATATTTCAATGATGTACTCCGTAACAGATGTATCCGGCTTAAACCGTATCTCTCGTAAGGTATTGAGAAATGCGGCCAACCAAATTGCCGGCGCTGTTTATTTTTACCAAGAAGAAAATAGTGTTGATAAACCGGCTGTTGCATTAACGATGTTTGGTGTAACTACGCCTTGTATTCAACAACTAACTAAAAAACTTGAAAATAATTATGACTGTTTAGTTTTCCATGCGACAGGGAGTGGCGGTAAAGCCATGGAAAAACTGATAGACAGCCACTTACTTCATAGTGTTCTTGATCTAACAACAACCGAAGTATGTGATTATTTATTTGAGGGTGTCCTTGCTTGTGATGAAGATCGTTTTGGTGCCATCGCCCGCACTAAAACACCTTGTATCGTCTCTTGTGGCGCGTTGGATATGGTGAACTTTGGTCGCCCTGCTACCGTACCTGAGAAATATAAAGATCGTCATTTCTATCACCATAATTCGCAAGTCACCTTAATGCGTACAACACCAAGGGAAAATCGTCAAATGGGGATCTGGATCGCTGAAAAATTGAATCAGTGTGAAGGCCCACTGACGTTTATTTTTCCACAGGGCGGTTTTTCTGCTTTAGATATTGAAGGGGGGCCATTCTGGGATCCTCAAGCAAACCAAGCATTTTTTGATGCATTTATAACAACATTTAAAGAGACCGAGACTCGTCAATTAGTCATCAGTCCTTACCACATAAATTCTGCTGAATTTAATCAGCAAGTTTATGATTTACACCAGGAACTTATTTGCTAACCACGGAGAAAGAAGTATGACTTATTCACGTGAAGTATTACTCAAAAAATTTAATGACATGATCGCACGTAAAGAGCCTATTATTGGTGGCGGTGCGGGAACAGGTCTTTCCGCAAAATGCGAAGAAGCTGGCGGTATCGATCTGATTGTTATCTATAATTCAGGTCGTTATCGTATGGCGGGTCGTGGCTCTCTGGCAGGATTATTAGCCTATGGCAATGCCAATGAAATTGTTATGGATATGGCAAAAGAAGTATTGCCTGTTGTAAAACAGACACCTGTGCTTGCCGGGGTTAATGGTACAGATCCATTCTGCAATTTTGATAAGTTTTTAGATGACGTTAAAGCCATCGGTTTTGCTGGCGTACAAAACTTCCCAACCGTTGGTTTAATTGATGGTAACTTCCGCGCTAACCTAGAAGAAACAGGTATGGGTTATGCTCTTGAAGTAGAGATGATCCACAAAGCACATGAAAAAGGCTTACTCACAACACCTTATGTTTTTAGTCGTGAAGATGCCATTGCAATGACACAAGCCGGTGCAGATATTATTGTTCCTCATATGGGTTTAACCACGGGTGGCAATATTGGTGCAGAAACAGCCGTTACTTTAGATGATTGTGTCGCCCTTATTAACGATTGGGCAAAAGCAGCAAAATCCGTACGTTCTGACGTAATTGTACTTTGTCATGGTGGCCCTATAGCAACACCAAAAGATGCGCAATATATCCTTGATAACTGTCCTGATTGCCATGGTTTTTATGGCGCAAGTTCAATGGAACGTTTACCAACAGAAGTCGCTTTAACTGCAACAACAAAAGAGTTTAAAAATATTAAACGCTAATCT
Organism: Proteus sp. G2609; assembly: GCF_963896135.1. Lineage (NCBI taxonomy): Bacteria > Pseudomonadati > Pseudomonadota > Gammaproteobacteria > Enterobacterales > Morganellaceae > Proteus > Proteus sp. G2609. The sequence continues at coordinate 108,261 of NZ_CAWQNB010000003.1, forward strand.
CAAATCATCAAGTTTGCCTAAGCGTTGATCCTATTGCCCACATCATGTGGGCAATATTTTATTTGCAAGAAGCCTAACTGATTACACCAGTTTTGCGATTAATGTATTTAAATCCCCTGCTAAAAAATCAACGGGGGGAATTTCAATCACAGTATAGGCACCCGCTTGTTGTTTCATACTTGCTCTGGCTGCAGAAACCATAAATTGAGATGTTAATGCTGGATTATTAATATGCATAGCATATTCAAATAATTGATTGTGTGTTTTACCTGACACCCCTTTATGGGTCATTTGTACTCCGTGACCAACATCTTTTAAGCTATCAACACTATCAACTTGTTTAATATGTGTTTCATCAGATGAGAAATAGCTGTCGGCCTTAATGGCTTGCTCAACCTGTGCAAAGTTAGCACCCGTTTCTAATTCAACATAAACCATACGCCGATGAACACCAGTACCTAATGGAATAGTCATTGATAGTGCATCTCTTACACCATCAATAGCTTTAGCGGCAACACTATGCCCCATACTCATACCGGGACCAAAATTAGTGTAGGTAATACCTTTAGGTGCCATAGCTAACATTAAGGTACGAATAATAGAGTCTGAACCCGGATCCCAACCCGCTGAAATCACTGCAACACGGTTATGCTTTTTCGCTACCTCATCCAGTTCTGTTTTTAATGCAACGATATCACTGTGGACATCAAAACTATCAACGGTATTAATACCTAAGCTCAATATCGATTTAGCCAAATCTTTAATGGCTCTCGTTGGTGAACATAATAAAGCAACATCCACCTTACCTAAGCTTTTAATATCATTTGTTACTGTTATATTTCGCAGTTCATCTGGAATATTTTGACTATCACGGCGAACCACCCCCACTAACTCAAAATCAGGTGCTGCAAGTACTGCATCTAGTGCAAAGCGCCCAATATTGCCATAGCCCACAATAGCGACTTTTATTTTAGTATTCATTTATTTCCCTGTTCTCGTTGTTAATCATTATTGAATGATAATAATGTTTAATAATCAACGAATAAACCATATAAAAAGTTTTTTTGCTACTGGTTCATCAATTTAGCTATTCCCTTATTCATAAAGCATGTAAAATCGCTCCACTTTCCTCTGTTTATATTTACAACACTATTTCACTCGTTTTTAAGAAGGTTTTCAATGCATCAATCTGATGTAGCGGATCGCTCACTTTTTTCCCTTAGCTGGCCTATTTTTATTGATATTTTTCTTCATCTTGCCACGCTATTGATTAACACTTACATGATAAGTCATGTCTCTACTGCCTATTTAGCTGCAATGGGCGTAGGTAACCAAGTTTTTGATCTTTTTATCACCATATTTAACTTTATTAGCGTGGGATGTAGCGTTGTTATTGCTCAATATTTAGGCGCCGGTAAGCGCGATAAAGCCAGTCAAGCTATTCATATTTCTATCGCCTTTAACTTTTTGCTGGGCTTTAGTAGCGCCATTATTATTCTCTTTTTTGGCTACAACATTCTAAATGTAATGAATACGCCAGAGCATTTAGTACAAGATGGCTATAACTATCTCCATATTTTGGGTATTTGTCTTATTCCTGAAGCAATTTCAATTATCTTAGCAGCCTGTTTGCGGGTTTATGGTAAATCGAAAGCGGCGATGTATGTGACGTTAATTGCCAATATTGTCACTGTTATCGGCAATATGATTGTACTATATGGTTTCTTTGGGCTTCCACAATACGGTTTAGTGGGTGTTGCATGGTCAACGGTTGTCGGTCGTATTATTGCCGTTGTCTTATTATGTGGTCTTTTATTCTATGGATTAAGAATTAAATTCGATATAAGACTATTAGTGATTTGGTCTAAAAATATGTTAGCTAAAATTCTACATATTGGTTTACCTGCTGCAGGTGAAAACCTAGTGTGGATTCTACATTATATGACCGCCTCTGCCTTTATAGGATTAATGGGAGAAGTTCCTCTTGCCGCACAAACACTCTATTTCCAACTGTCATTATTCTTAATGTTATTTGGCATTGCGATTAGCATTGGTAATGAAATATTAGTCGGTCATTTAGTGGGAGCAAAACGATTTGATGAAGCATTTACACGGGGTTTTAAAAGCCTAAAAGCAGGTGTGCTATTTACTATTGGTGTGGTGATTATTTATTGGTTTATGCGTGATCCTATTTTGTATTCTATCACCGAAGATCAACGCATTATCGACCAACTGTTACCTTTATTTATTTTATCGGTCTTTTTAGAACCGGGGCGTACATTTAATATTGTTATGGTTAATGCGTTACGTGCAGCCGGAGATGCTAAATTTCCACTCATTACTGCTGTTTGCTTTATGTGGGGTATTGCTATTCCTGTTGGCTATTTCCTTGGTATAAAAATGGAAATGGGGTTAATTGGGATTTGGATAGGTTTTCTTTGCGATGAGTGGCTACGAGGCTTAACGAATGCATGGCGTTGGCGCTCTCGTAAATGGCAAGCTAAGCGCTTAGATATTTGATGCTCTTTCAAGGCCTAATAATATGATTAGGCCTTGAGAAACTGGCTATAAATAAGTTAACTTGCTACATTATTCATTAATGTTTTTAAATTTATTTAAGCTTTATAATTCATACTTACCATTTTATTTATCACCCTTTTTTACAAGATTTTTATCTTTAGCCAGTGAACGACTAATCGTCTCATTTATACTATTTGATAAAAAATATTCATAAGTATTAATATTCCCAAATTCATATTTTATTTTATCGTCTGACTTTAATATACTATCGATGATTGATGCTAAAAAATTATTTTTAATCTCAGTTAAAGATGATTCTTTAGTAGATGATAAAATACTTTTAGAGTGAAGTTTTAAATTTTTCTTAAATTGCAGAACTTCTTTTTTCTCTAATGTAGGTTTTTCTTCTAAAACAGAGATAATATCATTAATGATTAAATTCATTATTTCATCAACTTTAAACTTTTTGTGTACTTCAGATAAATCTCCAAATTTAGCATTATCATCTTTCATTGAGTGAGGGGTGTTTATTACTTTATTATCTAATTGTAGATTTTCATTCTTTTTCATATTTTCAATATTAGAAATATGAACTTTAAATTCTGAATTATTTGAAGTTTTATGAAAAAATGGTTTTATAAAAGAGGATATTGTATTATAACAACTTAATATAGCTGATTTCAATTTTGTATTAAATTTATAACTCTCATTATTAATGCTTTTTAGCGATGATAAAATATTTTTAACATTTTTTGAAATTTGCATATCTGCTCCCTAATAGATTTAGCAGAATTAAATATTATACTTTCACTAAATTCTATCAATAAGTAATTAATTTTTAGTTAATTACTCACTACTATCTTCATAAATAATTTTAAACATCAAAAACCACTAAAAAAATCAATAGATTACACTAGAAAAAACTTATTTTTGTTTTTTCTAAAAATAATTATACTTTAAAATATTTTCATAATTAAAAACAGTTTTTTAATAATGAAAAAACAAAAATTAAACATTGATTAACATTAAAATTTTCTTGTAAAAAAAATTATTTTTTTATAATTATTTAATGCTTTTTTTGTGATAAAAGTAACTGTTGTTCATTCTCAATAATGAGACAACAGAATTTTATTAAATAAAATACAAAAAACACAACGGAGTCTAATCATGAACATTGTTGATCGGTTTATTTCTTACACCAAGGTGAATACTACAACAAATAGAGAAAATGGCGCAGCGGGGATTATGCCTTCATCGGAAGGTCAGCGAGTCCTCGCTTTACAATTAGTCGAAGAGTTAAAGGCGTTAGGTGTTGAAGATATCAAAATTCGCGATACCGCCATTGTTACCGCGACACTACCTTCTAACCTTGATTATGAGGTTCCTACCGTGGCTTTCTTTGGTCACTTAGATACCAGTGCAGAACAAACTAATGATACTAAAGCACAAATTTTACCTTATAAAGGTGGCGACCTTTGCTTAAACAAAGAACTTGAGATTTTTTTACGTCAAAGTGAATTCCCTGAATTAGAAAACTATATTGGTGACGATATCATCGTAACAGATGGTACTAGCTTATTAGGCGCTGACGACAAAGCGGCTATCGCCTCTATTATGGATATGTTGCAATATTTTAAACAACATCCAGAAGTCAAACACGGTACAGTTAAAATTGGTTTTGTACCCGATGAAGAGCAAGGTTTACGTGGTGCAAAAGCCTTTGATGTAACAGAATTCGGCGCAGACTTTGCTTATACCTTAGATTGTTGTGGTATTGGTGAACTTGTATATGAAAATTGGAATGCCGGTGATGTTGAAATAACCTTTATCGGAACCTCAGCACACCCGATGTCAGCAAAAGGTAAATTAAAAAATTCACTGTTAATGGCTCATAAATTTATTGCGATGTTACCGGGTGGTGAAGCACCGGAATATACCGAAGGTCGTGAAGGTTATTATTGGGTAAAACAACTGGCGGGTAATAGCGCACGTACTGTATTAAAAATGGATGTGCGTGATTTCACAGAAGCAGGCTACGCCCATCGTATGGCATTTTTAAAACAACTTTCAGAGCAATGTGAAGCGTTATGGGGTGAAGGGACTGTTGTTTGTAAGCAAGCCGATCGTTATGCAAATGTCTTTAATAGTCTACAAGGTGAAAATCGATATCCTATCGATATTGCTATTGATGCTTATAAAGCCAATGGTATTACCCCTCGTCCAATCCCTATGCGGGGTGGCTATGATGGAGCAGCATTATCGCAAAAAGGATTACCTTGCCCTAATATCTTTACTGGGGCGCACAATTTCCACTCTATTTATGAATATCTTCCCGTTAAATCGCTTTATGCTGCCAGCGATGTATTGAAATCTGTCGTTAAGATCACCGCAGAACGTTTTGCACCCGGAGCTAAAGCATGATCCAAATTCTTGCGGTCTTTATTGTCGTTATTATTGTCGCTAGAATGATCTTAAAAGGATATAAAGCCGAGCCGGTTTTGTTAGTTGCTGGTTTAATCTTAATGGCACTAACAATGATATTTGGTTGGGGAGATATTCTGCCTAAAAATGTCAAAACAACCGGTATTAGCTGGCTAGATCCCTTTGAGGTTATGCGTGATCTCTTTAGTAGTCGTGCTGCAGATTTAGGTCTGATGATCATGGCACTCATGGGATTCGCCCATTATATGGATCATATTGGTGCTAATGAAGCTGTTGTACGTGTTGCAACTCGCCCATTGAAAAATATGCGCTCACCTTATGTGTTGTTATTTTTCTCTTTTTTACTCGCGAGTATTTTGCAACTTGCTATTCCGTCAGCCACAGGATTGGCCGTTCTACTAATGGGTACCATGTTCCCCATTATGATAGGACTAGGTTTATCTCCAGCATCTGCTGCCGGTGTCATTGCAACTTCATTAGGCGTTGCTTACACGCCAACAGCGATTGATGCTATTCGAGGTGCAAAAGCGGTTGACTTAGGCGTGGTTGAGTATGTGCTTTACTACCAAGGGCCTGCGGCGATTGCAACTGTATTGGCTGTTGGTATTACCCATATCTTCTGGCAACGCCATTGTGATCGCAAAGCGGGCTTTGTACCCCAATTAGGAAAAATAGCAGAAGAAGCCAAAAGTGATAAAAATATCCCCGGCTTTTATGCCTTACTGCCAATGTTACCTATTATTATGGCAGTAAGTTCATCAAGCCTATTTGTTGAAGGTATTCACCTTGATGTCGTCACTATTGTATTAATTTCAATGGCAATTTGTATGCTGATTGAAACATTACGCTTACGTGATTTTAAATCAGTGTGTGCAGGCTTCCAACATTTTCTAAAGGGTATGGGTTCTGCATTTAGTAATGTTGTTGGGCTATTAGTCGCAGCGGGTGTTTTTGCTCATGGTATTAAAGTCAGTGGTGCAATAGACAGCCTGATCGTTATGGCGGAATCTGTTGGTCTACCACCATTTGCAATGGCATTAGTGTTCGCTATCGTGACATTGGCTGCCGCAATTATTATGGGCTCAGGTAATGCACCTTTCCTTGCATTCGTTGAACTTATTCCACAAATTGCCCATAGCATGGGGGTTAATCCCATTGCAATGATTTTACCTATGCAACAGGCATCACATATGGGACGCGGCATGTCTCCTGTGGCAGGCGTGATCATTGCGGTTTCCAGTGGAGCTAAATTGCAACCCTTTGATGTGGTAAAAAGAACCGCTATTCCTCTTATGGTTGGTTTTGTTTTCCACTGCGCCATTATTGCTATATTTTATTATTAAGTAACTCGCCTGAAGCATTTATTTGCTTCAGGCAATTTACAAATATTCACCATCTAAAAATTAATAGTAACTATTTTATTGTTAATCATTTTAAATAAAAAATAGTAAAGAATATTTTAATTATTATTTTACTATTATCTACATCATGCAAATAGATAAATATATTTATAAAAAAACCTCAGATTATTCTTATACCAAAGCTGCAAAAAGTCATAATATTCACTATGTTAAATAATGAGTGTAAGTGATGCTATCATCATCACTGGTTGGTCATTTATTTAACTATTCTGAGTTAGCCCACATTAAGTATGATATTATACTAACAATAGAATGAGTCATTCATTCTATTGTTTTTTATTTATAATCATCAACTATCATTAAAGAAATTATTTTGTTCGATTTGATACTATTACTGCTACATCAAATTCTTCAATAATCCACACTTATCCAAGATAAAATATTACTAATTTAATATCTGTAAATAGTATTTTTTTCTCAAAATTTACACCCGCTTAGGAAATTCAGAAAACATTTTCTCCAATAGATTCAGTATGATCAAAGCATCAAAATTACAATATAACGCCTTGAATTATTAAACTATTTATTGGACATAATGCAATGAAAGAACAATTATCTTCCTACTGGAAAATATTAATTGAAGCTGTTAAGCAACAAGTGAAGCCAGCTTTAGGTTGTACCGAACCCATTTCACTTGCATTAGCTGCTGCCACTGCAGCTCGTTATCTGCAACATAATATCACCCGTATTAGCGCAGAGGTTTCTCCTAACTTAATGAAAAACGGAATGGGAGTGACTGTACCGGGCACGGGTATGGTGGGATTATCTATTGCGGCTAGTTTAGGAGCTGTTGCTGGAGATAGTGAAGCAGGTCTAGAAGTATTAAAAAATGCCACACCAGAACAAGTTGAGTTGAGTAAAAATCTATTAAATTCAGGCATTGTTTCCGTATCAATAAAAAAAGCCTGCCAAGAGGTGCTTTACTCTGAGGTTACCGTTGAAGATGGTGAAAACAGTGCCACCGTCATTATTGCAGGTGATCATACTAATATTGTTAAAATTATCCATAATGGTCAGGTGGTGCTTGATAAATTATCATCACAATCTGAACAAACGGCCTCACCTTGCCAAATTAAGCAAGCCTTAACCAACACTAACACACGAGAAATCTATCAGTTTATTACTCAAGCTCCTGTAGAAGAAATTTCTTTTATTTTGCAATCGGCGCAATTAAATGACGCATTATCAAAAGAAGGCTTGAACAATACTTACGGTTTGCATATTGGTCAAACCTTACAACGCCAGCAACAACGTGGCTTGTTAGCTAAAGATCTGCTTTCTGAAATTATGATCCGCACTTCAGCGGCTTCTGATGCACGTATGGGCGGTGCCGTACTCCCCGCAATGAGTAACTCAGGTTCAGGAAATCAAGGTATTGCAGCTACAATGCCTGTTGTGGTGGTTGCTGAATATTTACAGGTTAATGAAGAAAAAATGGCAAGAGCATTAATGCTTTCACATTTATTAGCCATTTATATTCACCACAAATTCCCGGCACTTTCCGCACTATGTGCCGCAACAACCGCATCAATGGGAGCTGCTGGTGCTATTGCGTGGTTAATGGAAGAACGCTATGAACCCATGGCAATGGCAATTAGTAGTATGATTGGCGATATTAGTGGCGTGATTTGTGATGGTGCCTCTAACAGTTGTGCGATGAAAGTGTCGACAGGAGCAAGTGCCGCTTATAAAGCGGTATTAATGGCGCTAGATGATACCTGCGTGACTGGTAATGACGGCATTGTCACTCATGATGTTGATATGACGATCGAGAATCTTTGTGCATTAGCTAGTCGAGCAATGCAACATACTGATGTACAAATTATTGAAATTATGGAATATAAAGCTGTTGCTAACGGCTAATTAGTATAAAAAAAACACCCCATAATGGTTATTATGGGGTGAAACATAAGATCCTAGGAACAGGATCCTCCTCAAGTCCAGGAGCATGATTAATATTCGTTACTGCTATTTACTGCTTACTACTTACTACTTACTACTTACTGCTATTACATCACTACCAACAAACACTTTTCTCAAACAATCGCTATTACTCATATTCTTTAGTGTTATGCATTAACGCATCGAAACTGGCTTTTATTTCTTCTTCTGGCAGATGAATACCAATAAAGACTAAGGTGCTTTGACGAGTTTCATTCTCTTGCCAAGGTCTATCCCAATCAGCGCTATATAATCGTTGCACTCCTTGGAATAACAATCGGTTAGGACTATCTTTAATATTTAATATCCCCTTATAACGTAATAAGTTATCAGCAAAGCTCAATAACAAAGACTCCATAACATCAGAGACTGCTTGTAACTCAACGGGATAATCAAAATTTAGTACAATAGACTGAATATCATCTTGTTTTTCCGGCTGAAAACGAAACAGGGGTTGCTTGACCTCTAAAGTATCATTCAACATAAAGCCTTTTACGTTAAATAATAGTGCTAAATCAATGTTCCCATTGATCACCGTATAGGTAGGCGCTCTAGCATTAATACGTCTTAAACGAGCAAGTAATTGTTGGCTCGCGGGCTGAATATCTGTTTTAGTTAATAGAATGCGATCCGCATAACCAATTTGAGATTGAGCAATAGCAAATTGATCTAATTGTTGCTGAGCATGGATTGTATCAACCAGTGTAATAATGCCATCTAATAAATAGCGTTGGCAGATCACTTCATGAGAAAAAAATGTTTGTGTGATAGGCCCCGGATCAGCCATCCCAGTACACTCAATCACTAGGCGATCAAACACAATGTCACCACGATCAAGACTATCGCAGAGATCGAGCAAAGTATCTTCAAGCTCATTCGATTTACTACAACAGATACAACCATTGGTGAGTGTTTTTATTTGTGTTGCTCTATCACCAATAATTTCATCATCGATAGGCACTTCACCAAATTCATTTTCAATCACCGCAATTTTATAGCCATGCTCCTCATTGAGCATATGGCGTAAAAGCGTTGTTTTTCCCGATCCTAAAAAGCCAGTCAATATTGTTACTGCAATAGGTTCCATTATTTGTCTCCTTTACAGATTATTAGCAACAGCGGAAACCACCTTTACCATCACCGCCACCATAACGGGCTTCCTGACGTTCACGGAAAAACTCGTTATAGGTCATCACTGGTTTATCAGGATGGTTGTCCTTCATGTGCTGCACATAGTTATCATAATCAGGAATACCTATTAACATACGAGCGGCTTGTCCTAGATATTTTCCAGCTTGCCCTAAATTACCAAACATAAGTTTCTCCTAAGCCCCGCACTCATTAAGTGAGTACGGGGGTTTTTAGCCTATTCGCCTAAGATTAATGACCTGAAGATATCTTCACATCTTTTGGCATAGGTACATATGGTGTTTCTTGTGCTGACTCTTTCGGATTTTTACGTGCTTTCATTGCGGTACGGATACCGTAGAAAATAATGCTGTAAACAACCACTAAGAACAGAATACTTAAACCTGCATTGGTGTAGTTATTAATCACAATGTGGTTCATATTGGTGATTTCTGCGGCAGTAAGATCTGCCCCACCGGCTAAGATTTTCGCTTTGTACTCATTAGCAAGATAGAAGAAACCTTCCATTTGCGGATCATTACTGAGCAGTTTTAATCCTAGCGCCCATGTTGTACAAATTAATAACCATACCGCAGGAATAACGGTTACCCAGATGTATTTCGTTCTCTTCATCTTGATTAAGATGACCGTACCTAAAACAAGTGCAACAGCCGCTAACATCTGATTGGAGATCCCAAACAGTGGCCATAAGCTCTTAACACCACCCAGCGGGTCAACAACACCTTGGTACAATAGATAACCCCATAAACCGACACAACCTGCTGTACCGATAACACCAGCAATAAAAGAGTCTGTTTTCTTCAAGTATGGGATAAAATTACCTAGTAAATCTTGCAGCATAAAACGACCAGAACGAGTTCCTGCGTCTAATGCCGTTAAAATAAAGAGTGCTTCAAATAAGATCCCAAAGTGATACCAGAAGCCCATATCTGCCGCAGGTAAAATTTTATGGAACACCATAGCAATACCCACCGCTAATGTAGGTGCACCACCAGCACGATTAAGTACAGAAGGCTCACCTATATCTTTGGCGGTTTGTAAAATCTCATCTGGAGAGATAACAAAGCCCCATGAGCTAACTGTCGCAGCCGCGTGTACGGTAACATCTTTTAATTGATCCATAATCATTGCGGTATTTTCACCCCCTAACTCATGCAGATTTGGCATTGTAATGCCTAATCCGGCAGGCGGTGTATTCATCGCAAAATAGAGACCTGGTTCAATAATAGAGGCAGCCACTAATGCCATGATCGCAACAAATGATTCCATTAACATTGCGCCATAACCGATAAAACGCGCATCCATTTCATTGGCGATCAATTTAGGCGTTGTACCTGATGCAATCAGTGCGTGGAAACCAGAAACTGCACCACAAGCAATAGTAATAAATAAGAATGGGAATAGAGCCCCTTTCCATAATGGTCCTGTACCATCAATATATTGGGTCATCGCTGGCATTTTTAACTCAGGATTTAGAATAACAATCCCGATAGCTAAACCAACAATTACACCAATTTTTAGGAAAGTCGCTAAATAATCACGAGGGGCTAAAATCAGCCATACTGGCAGTAAAGCAGAGATAAACGCATAACCAATCAACCCAAAAGTAATAGTGGTGTCTTTAAAGGTTAATGCTGGTCCCCAGTAAGGATCACTCGCGATAACGCCACCAAACCAAATAGCGGCAATCAGTAAAACAATACCAATAACAGATACTTCACCCACACGACCTGGGCGAATATAGCGCATATAGATCCCCATAAATAGGGCAATAGGTACTGTTGAACAAACGGTGAATACTCCCCAAGGACTTTCTGCTAATGCTTTCACTACAATCAGGGCTAGCACTGCAAGAATGATGATCATGATAAGGAAACAGCCAAACAACGCGATAGTTCCTGGAACAGGCCCCATCTCTTTCTTTATCATCTCACCGAGAGAGTTACCATTACGGCGCGTCGAAATAAACAGCACCATAAAGTCTTGTACGGCTCCAGCAAGTACCACCCCAGCTAATAACCACAGTGTACCGGGTAAATAACCCATTTGGGCAGCCAATACTGGCCCGACAAGCGGTCCAGCACCCGCAATAGCGGCAAAGTGGTGACCAAAGAGGACATAACGATTAGTTGGAACATAGTTCAAACCATCATTATTAATTACTGAAGGAGTGGCTCGAGTAGGATCGAGCTTCATTACTTTTTGAGCAATATAAAGACTGTAATAACGATAAGCGACTAAGTAGACCGCAACAGAAGCAACAACTATCCATAATGCACTGACGTGTTCACCACGGCGTAGTGCAACCACTGACAGACAAAAAGCACCAATAATCCCGAGGATCACCCAAGGTATGTGCTTAAGAAATGTATTTTTGTTCATGAGACACCTTTTTTTCAGGCAAGACCGAACAGCCAAAGAGTAGTACGGGACAATTGATAATAATTTGAGCGAATATGAAAATAATGACCCGCAGTGACATCATATGAAGAATGTCTGATGAATAGTATTATTAAATCGCTAAACGGTTATATAGTGAGTTAAGCGGTCTATTTTCTCAGTTGAGTGGTTTTACTGATGTTAAAAGGTATTTTTTTTGTGATCGAGATAACAAATTTATGACTATCAATAAGTTAGAAAACTATTAATTCCATAAAAAATCTCTTTTATTACACAAAAAAGGGAGATTTAGATCACAAATAAGCAACAAATAGTCATTATTAATATAATTGAGGCAATATTAACAATATCAGTCAAGGTGATAGTAAAATCAAAAAAAAAAGCACCTCATTATATTGATAACAAGGTGCTTTTTTATTAAATCTTTTGTGTATTAATAGTGGATCTTCTGGCGTCCCGCGATAGAGTGTGACAACGTGGTACCATCCACCATTTCTAATTCACCACCAACAGGCACGCCATGTGCTATTCTGCTAGCAGCAATATCATATTGAGCGCATATCTCAGCAATATAGTTTGCTGTAGCTTCACCTTCCACCGTAGGATTGGTGGCTAAAATCACTTCTGATATAGGCTCTTGGCTTAGACGCTCTTCAAGTCTATCTAAGCCAATATCCATGGGACCAATGCCATCTAGCGGAGATAGATGTCCCATTAACACAAAGTATCGACCCGCAAACTGCCCTGTCTGCTCGATAGCATGAATATCTGCTGGACTTTCCACTACGCATATCTGACCATTTTGCTGACGTCGAGCATTAGCACAGATCGTACAACGCTCTTCTTCAGTAAATGTTCGACAATCACAACAGTGACCAATTTCAGACATTGCACGCGTTAATGCTTGTGCAAGTCGCATTCCTCCGCTTCTATCACGTTGAAGCAGATGAAAAGCCATTCGTTGCGCTGATTTTGGTCCGACGCCGGGTAAACAACGCAACGCTTCCATTAATGATTCAAGAAGAGGGCTAGTTTGCATTAGAATGGCATCTTAAAGCCTGGTGGCAATTGCATACCGTTAGAGACTGATGCCATCTTCTCTTTTTGTGTCTCTTCAATACGACGTGCAGCATCATTAAAGGCGGCAGCAATCAGATCTTCTAACATCTCTTTGTCATCTTCTAGCAGACTAGGATCTATTTCAACACGACGGCAATTATGAGCACCATTGATAGTGATCTTCACTAAGCCAGCACCAGATTCACCAGTGACTTCTAAGTTTGCGATCTCTTCTTGCATTTGCTGCATTTTTTCTTGCATCTGTTGGGCCTGTTTCATCAGATTGCCCAAACCACCTTTTCCGAACATAATTGTCTCTCTTTGTAAAAGCTACGCTGTATAGAAATATACAACATGTTGCGATTAAACAGGCCGGATACTCTCTTCATCCAATTCAGCATCAAAATAGTGCTGTAATGTCTGAATGGTTTTATCCGTAGTAATCGATTGACGCGCTAGCGCCAACTTCTCTTCATAAATGGCTTGTCGCCATTCTAACGGCGTTTTAACCGTTAGATTATCATCTTCTATAATTGTGAGTGAAATTGCTTTTCCATGCAATTCACTTAGCGCATTTGTCAGTGTTCGTAGTGCATTTGCTGAATTTAAATGTTTCTGCTTACTGCGTAAATGCAAAATGATCGTTTCTTCACCGACCGTCTCTTTATAGGCATTTAACGCTAACTGCTGCACTAACTTCGGCAATGGCATTTTAGCTATTTCCGCCGCCCACTCGTCCCGCTGTTGCGATTCTTGCGCAATTTTAGCGGCTAATTCAGGCGTTTTTTCATACTCAAGAACTTCTTTGATCTCTTTCGGTGAAGAGACCACGGGCTCTGTTACTTGTGCCTGTGGATTTTGTGGCTTCCATTGATAAGCTTCTTTTTTCTTTTTCTCGACTGCAACAGATGACCGTTTTTCATTAACCCTTTGCTGGCGTTTTTCACTGACGGCTGCTAGCCGCTCTAATGCACTAGCAGCCGGCTTAGCCTGTTTAGGCGTCGCCGGTTGAGGCTTTTTTGGTGGCGTCTCTTGCTCAGCTCCCCTTATGGCTTGCCGTGCTCTTAGCAGTTGTGCCGCAGGGCTATTTCCTAATGCAGCACTGTTTTCTGGCGACGGTGATACTTTGGGTGTCGCCGTTGCCATATTGCTTCTCACTTGAGGCTCCGATGTTTCAACTCGCTGTTGATTCGGCTGTGATGCTAAAGGCAATGTTTGCGCTAAAGGAGCCGTAGGGATTTCATCAATGACAGTTTTAGGATGAAAAGCAAGCGCCCTGAGAAGGGTCATTTCTACACCCATACGTCTGTCTGGCGCATAAGCCAGCTCTTTTCGCCCAACTAATAAAGTTTGATAATAAAGTTGTAAATCTTGTGGCGACACTGATTTGGCTAATAAACGTAAACGCTCTTGTGTAAATTGCTCTTGGGGATTATTTTCACTCGGCAAAAGTTGTAACATCGCAATTTGATGTAATAATGAGAGCGTTTCGACTAAAAAGTTTTCCCAATCCGTTCCTCTTAAAGCAACCTCATTAACCAACGACATCACTTGTTGGCCATCTGCTTTTACTAAAGCTTCAATCAGTGCTAATGGTTGTGCATCATCAATCGTGCCTAGCATACGACTAACGACTTCTGTACTTACAATACCTTCGCCACTCGCAATTGCTTGGTCGGTTAGGCTTAATGCGTCACGCATACTTCCATCTGCTGCACGGGCAATTAATTGGCGTGCTCGCACATCATTTTCAATGTGTTCTGCGGATAGTACTTTCTCAAGCTGTGTCGCTATTTGGTCAACATCAAGTGCCCGCAGATGAAATTGCAAACAACGAGATAAGATAGTAACAGGTAGTTTTTGAGGATCTGTGGTAGCCAACAGGAATTTAACGTGTTCAGGTGGCTCTTCTAACGTTTTAAGTAACGCATTAAAACTATGACGAGAAAGCATATGCACTTCGTCAATAAGATAGACTTTAAAACGACCACGAGCCGGCGCATATTGAACATTATCGAGTAGCTCTCGCGTATCTTCAACTTTCGTTCTTGATGCCGCATCGATTTCTATTAAATCAACAAAACGCCCTTGCTCTATCTCAAGGCAATTAGCACATTTACCACAAGGTTTACTGGTTATGCCTGTTTCGCAATTCAGCCCTTTAGCAAATAGACGGGCGATCGTCGTTTTTCCAACACCGCGAGTGCCAGAAAAAAGATAAGCATGATGCAACCTTTGGTGATCAAGACCATTAGCCAATGCGGTCAAAACATGACGTTGACCGACAACATCGTTAAAAGTTTGTGGGCGCCACTTTCGGGCAAGTACCTGATAGCTCATTGATTCCGCTAAATATGAACAAGATTTATCTCTATGCTAACACAGGGATAGCCTATTGAGCGAGATCTGTAGGAAACAAATGAGATATTGATGAAATTATCCGCACACTTTAAAGCGGTGACTATTGTGCGGGCCCAATGTATTGGGTCATACATTTTGATACACCCGCACGATGATAAGTATTTACCAACAAATGCATTAAGCATCTGATTGACACTAAAAAAGCATTAATGCCCTGGGAAATTAACTAATGTGAAGCTATGGATCCCTTCTTTTTCTAGACGTTCAATACCGCCTAAATCAGGTAAACAGATAATAAATGCAGCTTCTGTTACAGTTCCACCTAAACGACGAATAAGACGAGCAGTCGCTTCGATAGTACCACCAGTTGCTAATAAGTCATCAACCATTAATACTTTATCTTTATCCGTAATGCTGTCTTTATGGATCTCTAATGTATCTGTACCGTACTCTAGATCATAAGTTTCACTAAGCGTCTCACGAGGCAATTTACCTTTTTTACGCACTGGCACAAAACCCACACCTAAACGTAAAGCAACTGGGGCACCAAATAAGAACCCGCGGGCTTCGGTACCTACAACTTTAGTGATACCCTGACCTTGATAGTGCTCAACTAATAAATCAATCGTTGCCTGATATGCCACGGGATTATCCAGTAATGTCGTAATATCACGGAATAAGATCCCTTCTTTAGGGTAATCAGGAATGGTTTCAATGCTGTCTTTAATAAATTGCAGTTGTTGCGCGTTAGCAGTCATAATCAGTGCCATAATAAAAAACGAAACGATAGAATCTATGCAATATGCCGTTAAAATGCAACAGAAAGCCAGTGAACAACTCTTTTTTGTTGCTTTAAGTCAATTCATGTTTTTAGCAAAACAGGTACAAAGCCCAAATGAAAAAAACAGATCCATTGAGTTTGTTTAAAAAACAGATCGACAATCTCGCCGAAACCTTAGCGCCAATTGCAAACAAAAAAATTGCAGCACCTTGCTTCGACACAGCACTATTTCACCACCGTAGTGATTCTCTTGGTGGTTATATGCAACAGATCCGCGATAATTTTACTCAGTTAATAACTTGTGTTGAGGCACAACGTAGCCAGCAAGTTAAGTTTCTGGCAACACAAATCCTACAACAAATTGAAGCATTAACTCGTGAATTATCGACACAAACACTAAGAAAGCAAGAAAACCAGCTTAGTCAACGCAAAAAAAGTGTCGATTTATACCAAAAACTTGCCCAACATCAGGATTACGAGCGCCGATTACAGTCGATGATCCAAGATAGAGAGCTTGCTTTAACTCAAGCACAAGGCTTTGTACGCCAACAAGAATTACAAAAAGAGATCGCAGCTCTTGAAAATCGCCTAGCACGTTGTAAAAGTGCCCTAGTTTCTATAGAAAAGAGTATTGAACGACAAGAAGATAAATATTAATCGGAGCCATAATGGAATTAAAAGATGCCCCTAAATCAGTTCAGTTAGCGGTTGATTTGATTTACTTATTTGAAACCAATCATATTGATCCCAACACCGTACTTGAGGCACTGGAAATTGTGCGAGTTGATTATGAGAAAAAACGAGATAATCAAACCGCTAACTAAACATCTTACTACTTAATTAAATGGCGTATTCGCTTCAGGTGTTGAACCATCAAGAGGACCTTTTTTTATTTCTTGCACTTCTTCCCCTCGTTTATTATGCAGATACACTTCTAATTGGTTAAACGCGATATTGATATCATTTTCATTGCAAAGCTTATCAATAGCGCGGTTGACTTCGTCGATAGCAGTATTTCTATCCCCAAGCGTTCTAACATAAAAACGTAATTCATGATTTAGCGTGCTAGCCCCAAATTCGGTAAACAGCACCACAGGCTCTGGCTCAGTCATCACTTTGGGATTATCTTTTGCTGCTTTCATTAAAATGGTTTTCACTTTATCCAAATCAGAACCATAAGCAACACCGACTTGAATGATAATACGTGTGACAGTATCAGATAATGTCCAGTTGATCAGTCGTTCAGTCACAAAGGCTTTATTCGGGATAATAACCTCTTTGCGATCAAAGTCCGTTACCGTGGTTGCTCGGATACGAATACGACTCACTGTTCCAGAATAAGAGCCAATTGTCACCGTATCACCAATTCTGACCGGCCTTTCAAATAAGATAATTATCCCTGAAACAAAGTTAGCGAATATTTCTTGTAAACCAAACCCTAAACCAACCGTTAAGGCTGCCGCCAACCATTGTAGTTTTTCCCATGCTACGCCTAATATCCCCAGCGAAACAATTGTACCTATCGCAATAATAATATAGGTCAGAATAGTCGTAATGGCGTAAGAAGCGCCTTGCTGTAATTTAATTCTTGAAAGAATAAGAACTTCGAGTAAACCCGGTAGGTTTCTTATCATAAACCAAGAGATAGCCATAATGGCAAAAGAGAGGAGTAAGTCCGCAACCGTCACAGCTTTAACCACATTACCTAACTCTGTAGGCAAATTATAATGCCAAAGCGTAATACCATCTAAGTAAGTAAAGATTGTAATAAAGTCAGACCAAATACCATAAAAACTGGAAGCAAAGATAATAAATAAGATCATTGTGGTTAATCTTAATGATTGTTGATTTATCTGCTCCATATCCATCGGCGGCTCTTGGATTGGCTCAAGAGTGTTATCGTCCCCCTCTTTTTTCTCTTTAAGCATCGCTTGTCGGCGCTCTAGCGCTCGACGATACGCCAGTCGTCTTGCTGCAACAGTAAGACCGCGTAAACTCGCGTGGTAAGCAATAAACCACAACATAAGTAGATATAAACTATCAATCCAACGATTGGCTAAACGTAGTGCGGTGTAATAATAACCAAAAATAACTAACCCCATTAAAAGTAAAGGCGAGAAAGTTAATAAGGTGATAACCACTGTTCTCACAACATGATTACCCTTTTCTTGCCACATTTCACGACAAAAAGGTAATGCACACAGACTAATAAAAAAGAGTGAAATAATTGTCACTAATTGACCAATCACATCGCCAACTAACAATAATGGGTTATTAATACCATAAGCGGAAAGTAAAATAATTGGCAGCATGGGGAGCGATAAACGTAATAAACGTTTACGATTTTGTTGTACTCGCTCTAGGGGGATATTAAAGTGATTAACGGCCACTCCATTATCCGACATTAAACGATAAGACCACTCAAACATCAGCCAAAATACCGCAAACTGCCAAGTAAAAGACCAGATAAACTCTTGTTGCACATTAAAGCTATTAATAAGCCAATATCCTATCGCTAACACAATACAAGAAAGGGGTAATGTTTTTAAGAAAACAATCCCTAAAGCCAATGGAGTATGTAACTGCGTATCTTTATTAAGCTTATTAATATCAGCACTTAATTTATCAAACTGCTTATCAAATTTTTTACGTTGCCAAACCAGTATGCTACTGAACAAAATTAGCGCAATCAGTACAGGATATGATTTTTTAGCCCCGGTCAACAGATTTTCATTTGACCAGTTGAGTTTAAAACTTTGAAATTCAGCCACTGCCTGATCTGGAAAGGTTGAGAACCAACTGAGGTTAATCGGTTTATTACTGCTTACCCAGAATATTTGTTGCGCTAAGGTGTTTTCTAATGAACTCACCACACTACGTAGCTGTTGCTGATCCATCTGTAAATTAATAGATTCAGAAATTTGGCTACCCAGTTGATTATTGAGCTTATCCAGTAGATCTCGTCGCGCATCAATCAGTTGTAATAATGCATTATGTAGCTCTTTTAGCTCATTTTTATCAGTAATTTCCGGATGTGCGGCTTGGTACTCTTGCATTAATTGGTCGATATAAAGATTCGGCTGAAAAATCTGATCTCTTTGTTTATTGATTTCAAACTGTTCTAAACGTAAGTCGGCAATTTTATCCGGTAACTTATTGATAAAGATATCATCAGGTAGCTCAATTTGCTCTTCAAACAGAATACGAGAGAGCAACAGACTCCCTTTCAATACATCAATTTGCTCTTTAAGATTGCGCTCTGATTGGATAGCTCTATCTAGGCGGTTTTTGACCATTAAACTATGACGATTTAACTCATTATTATTTTGTGTAGTAATAATCAGCTTATCGCTGAGTTTTTTATTAATATCAGCTTGAGCTAAATAAAAAGCGTTATTTTTAATCGCCTGATTACTCAGCTCTGCCGTCTGCGCCTCTTTGGCAACCTCTTCTGAACTGTCTAAACGTTTATCACTTAAGATCTCTTGCAGTAGTTGAGCATGCTCTTGAGAGAGGTCAATATACGCTGAACTATAATCACGCTGTAATTGTAATAAGCTTTGTAGCTGTACATTAGATTGCAGTGTTCGTTTTTGAAAACTGTTTTGTTGTTGCAAATAATATTGTTCTAATTGTAAAAGTTGCACAGAAGAAGATCGCATTTGAGCTTTATCTGCACTGCTTTTATTTAATGCAATTCGTATTTGTTGCAATCTTTCTGAGTTATTAAATAAGACAGATTGCGCCCTTTCTGGTTGCGTTTGTAAAACAATAAGCTCATTACTGTAATTAGCTAAATCTTCCTGTGCTTTCGCTAAGGATTGTAAAACCTCTTCTAATTGCGACTCTAAAGTTGCAAGCGGTAGGCTCTCTAAAGATTGGCGGTAATCATCAACTTCTTTGTTCGCTATTTTCTGTTTTAATTGACTTAATTGATTTTGAATACTGCGTAGCTTTTCTGGTAATTGCTCTACTGTCTTATTATAGTCGTCTGCTTTTTTCTCTAATTGTTGAATATTATCAAGAAGTAGCAATGCCTGCTCTAGATCACCAATAGTGAGTTTATCTTCGGCACTTAAGTCACTACGTTTATTTAATAAATTAAGCTGGTTTTGAATACTTTCTTTGGTGGGTAAATTATTGCTGACTGTTTCTGCTTTAGCCGGGGTAAAAAGTATATTTCCTAACAAAACAAAGAGGATAGAGACAATAAATATTGTCGAAATAAAATGATTTAATCGAATAAAAACGTTAGATCCACGCATATTGAGCAACTTGTTCAATGAATATTGAAAAACTGCCTCTTAGTATAATCCAATTACTTGAAATTGGCAGTGTCATTAGAACAAGTCGCCTAGATGTTTCTCCCCTGAGAAAACAGAATATTGATCAGAAAGTCAAAATCTTATCCGCGTCGAGAGTCCATTGTGCTAAGTCCACCAATGTCCCAAGTTCAGCACCATCCACTAAAGGTAATTCACTGATACCACGAGTATCTGTACAGGTTTTGCATAACTTAACAGGGACGTTTTGTGCCGTTAAAATTTCTAACATTTGTTGGAGGTTGTAACCTTCTTTGGGTTGCTGATGAGCCAGTGCACCGGTTACCGCATCAGACATTAAAAAGATATTTAATTGCGTTTCTGGATGTTGCTCTTTTAAAGTAATAGATAAACGCAGTGCGTTAAATAATGATTCATTACCGTATGCTGCACCATTTGCAATCACTAATACTTTGCTCATGAACTTCTTCCTTATGTTTAAGAATAAATTAAGATAGCGCCGATATTCTCATATTGACGCTATGCTTAATCATATCAATAAAACTATCAACCAAATATTGACTTTCCTCTTTAATAGAAAAACTTTCTGGTGAAAATAACCAATTTTCAGCAAGCCCTGTCATCATAGCTCTTAACATAATCGCGGCTCTTCTTAAATCAAGGTTGGCAGGAAGTTGTTTTTTTTCGATACAGCGAGATAAAGATTGCTCTATTCTAGAGTAATCGGCTGCACATAATTCTCGGCGGATTTCAACAATTGGTGTCATTTCACCAACAAATTCGCACTTATGGAAATATATTTCTAGAAGTGCATTATGTTTCGGATCTTCGACAATTGATGTCAATATGTAAATAAGCAATTCTCTTAATACAAATAGTGGATCATCTGGATATTTTGATTGATACTCTAATTCTAATGATTCTATTTTTAAGTCGGTGAGTTCACACGCTTCAGTAAATAAATCCACTTTATTCTTAAAGTGCCAATATATTGCACCTCGAGTTACTCCGGCCTCGGTTGCAATATCTGAAAGTGATGTGGCAGAAACACCTTGCACAGTAAATAGCCTAAGTGCAGCATCAATAATCTGCTGTCTTGTCTCTTGTGCTTGGCGTTTAGTTTTTCGTGCCATTATTCCTCGATTTTGACTGAAGTTAATTTACATACATTCATGTATGTTTGTACTATACATCGCAATCATTCATCAACTTAATTATTTTTTATCCCGGGAAACAACTTTTGAATAGAGGTTTTCTTATGCGAAAAAACAGAGGGGTTTTGCCTCTGGCTCTGTTAGTGCTTTCAGGCAGCTTGGTTATTGCTGGATGTGGCGACAAAAATCAGTCTGCTGGAGGTCCACCTCCTGCTCCTGCTGTAGGTGTTGTTACATTAGATGCGAAACCACTGACTATCACAACAGACTTACCTGGTCGTACATCTGCTTATCGTATCGCAGAGGTTCGCCCTCAGGTTGGCGGCATCATCTTAAAACGCAATTACACCGAAGGTAGTTATGTAGAAGCAGGAACATCTTTATACCAAATCGATCCTGCTATTTTTCAAGCTACATTAAACAGTGCTCAAGCTGATTTAGCAAAAGCGAAAGCGAATGCTGAAATTGCTCGCCTAACTGTAGAGCGCTATAAACCTCTACTCGGCACCAATTATGTCAGTAAACAAGATTTTGATACTGCAACATCTCAGTACGCTCAAGCTGTTGCTGCAGTAAAAGCAGCTGAAGCTACAGTGACTAATGCAAAAATTAATCTTGAATATACCAAAGTCACCGCACCAATTTCTGGCCGTTCAGGTAAATCAACGGTAACAGAAGGCGCATTAGTTGCACCTGGTCAGCAAGTGGCTTTAACAACTGTTCAGCAAATCGATCCGATTTATGTCGATGTGACACAATCGAGTGAAGATTATCTGAAATTAAAAAATGAAATTGAAAGTGGCATTATTCGTCAAGAGCAAGGCAAACCTGTTGTTCACTTAACCTTAACTAATGGTCAATCCTACGCTCAAAAAGGTCATTTAGAATTTTCTGATGTGACCGTTGATGAATCCACAGGCTCTATCACTATGCGTGCAATCGTACCTAATCCTAAAGGTGAATTACTGCCTGGTATGTTTGTTCGTACAAAATTAGAAAATGGTATTCGTCAAAATGCTATTTTGATCCCACAACAAGCTGTTATTCGTACTCCTCGTGGTGAAGCAACAACCATGGTCGTTAATAAAGACAACGTGGTTGAAGTGCGTACTATTGAAGTATCACAAGCAGTTGGTAATAAGTGGCTAGTGAATAGTGGTGTTCAGGTTGGTGACCGCGTTATCGTTTCGGGGCTACAAAAAGCAAAACCTGAAATGAAGGTTACGCCACAAGAAGAAAATTTAGATGCAACAGCATCAACTGAAAAATCTGAACCAGCGAAGGATCCTCAATAAGGAGTCGATGATCTATGCCTAAGTTTTTTATAGACAGACCAATATTTGCGTGGGTAATTGCCATAATTACCATGCTTGCTGGTCTTTTGGCACTCATCAAACTGCCTGTTGCACAATATCCAACGATTGCACCGCCAGCAATTTCCATCTCTGCGGTCTATCCAGGAGCTGATGCAACCACGGTACAGAATACTGTAACCCAAGTTATCGAACAAAATATGAATGGTATCGATAACATGGTTTATATGTCTTCAACCAGTGATTCTGCAGGTATGATGAATATCACGCTGACCTTTGAAGCTGGTACTGACCCTGATATTGCGCAAGTCCAAGTGCAAAATAAATTGCAATTGGCAATGCCTCTTTTACCTCAGGAAGTACAACAACAAGGGATTAGTGTCGATAAATCTTCTAGTTCATTCTTAATGGTTGCAGGTTTTATCTCTGGTGATGGCTCGATGTCACAAGATGACATCGCCGACTATGTAGGTGCAACAATTAAAGATCCATTAAGCCGTGTCACAGGGGTGGGTGAAACGCAGTTATTTGGTACACAATACGCAATGCGTATTTGGTTAGATCCAGATAAACTGGTGAAATATAACATGACCACACTTGATGTTATTAATGCGATTAAATCGCAAAATAACCAAGTGGCGGCAGGTCAATTAGGTGGTACGCCACCAGTGCCTGGTCAGCGTTTAAATGTATCTATCATTGCGCAAACTCGACTTAATACACCTGAGCAATTTGCTGATATTCTGATGAAAGTCAATCAAGACGGTTCACAGGTTAAGCTAAAAGATCTGGGTATTGTTGAGATGGGGGCTGAAAACTACAGCACGATTGCTCGCTTTAATGGCTTACCTGCAGCAGGTATTGGTATTAAACTGGCAACAGGTGCTAACGCCCTTGATACCGCAACAGCAGTACGTGCGGCACTGGCTGATATGGAGCCATTCTTCCCTTCTGGATTAGAGGTCGTTTATCCTTACGATACAACACCATTTGTTAAGATCTCTATTTTTGAAGTGGTTAAAACGCTCGTTGAAGCCATTATGCTGGTGTTTGTAGTCATGTATCTGTTCTTACAGAACTTCCGTGCTACATTAATTCCAACCATTGCTGTGCCCGTCGTATTATTAGGGACTTTCGCCATATTGTCCGCGTTTGGCTATTCGATAAACACCTTGACGATGTTCGCGATGGTACTAGCCATCGGTCTACTGGTTGATGATGCTATCGTTGTAGTAGAAAACGTTGAACGTGTGATGCAAGAGGAAGGACTGTCACCTAAAGAAGCGACACGTAAGTCTATGGGACAAATCCAAGGTGCATTGGTGGGTATTGCCCTCGTGTTATCTGCGGTATTTATTCCAATGGCATTCTTTGGTGGTTCAACGGGTGCGATTTACCGACAGTTCTCAGTTACTATTGTATCAGCGATGGTGCTGTCTGTTTTCGTGGCATTGATTTTAACCCCTGCACTTTGTGCAACATTGTTAAAACCAATCCCGAAAGGCAGCCATGGTGTACAAACAGGTTTCTTTGGTTGGTTTAACCGCGTTTTTGAAAAAAGTAGTCACCACTATACAGACAGTGTTTCTCGTACACTGCGTGGTACAGGTCGTTACTTACTGATCTACGTCTTACTTGTTGCTGCTATGGCAATTATGTTTGTGCGTTTACCGGCGTCTTTCTTACCAGAAGAAGACCAAGGGGTGTTACTGACAATGGTTCAGTTGCCCGCTGGATCAACCCAAGAGCAGACACAAGACGTATTAACACAAGTCAATGACTACTTTAATACTAAAGAAAAAGATGTGGTTAAGTCGGTCTTTACCGTCAGCGGCTTTGGTTTTGGTGGTCAAGGTCAAAACATGGGGCTTGCTTTCGTCGTATTAAATGATTGGGATGAGCGTAAATCAGACCAAGACAAAGTCCCTGCTATTGTCGGTCGTGCTAACCAAGCTCTTTCTCAAATTAAAGAAGCCTTTGTTTACTCCTTTAATATTCCAGCAATTGTTGAGTTAGGCTCTGCAGGTGGTTTTGAATTCGAGTTAATCGATAATGCCAACCTGGGACACGAAAAACTCATGGAAGCAAGAAACCAATTGCTTGGAATGGCAGCACAAGAGCCACAAATGTTGACGGGTGTGCGTCCTAACGGTCAAGAAGATACCTCTCAGTATCGTCTTTATATCGACTTAGAAAAAGCACAAGCTCAAGGTGTTGCGGTCAGTGATATCTACTCAACATTAGGTACGATGTTTGGTGGTAGCTACGTTAACGACTTTATCGACCGTGGTCGTGTGAAGAAAGTTTACGTTCAAGCAGAATCACAATTCCGCATGTTGCCACAAGATATTGCTAATCTTTATGTTCGTAACAATGCGGGTCAGATGGTGCCTTTCTCATCCTTCATTGATACTAGTAAAGATCCTTGGTTATATGGCTCACCACGTTTAGAGCGTTATAATGGTTTACCAGCTGTCCAGATCCAAGGTAGTGCAACACCGGGACAAAGTAGTGGTGATGCAATGCTAATGATGGAACAACTCGCCAGCAAATTACCAAGTGGTATTGGCTACGAGTGGACGGGTATGTCATACCAAGAACGTCTATCAGGTAACCAAGCGCCAGCACTGTATACTATTTCATTAATTGTAGTATTCCTTTGTTTGGCGGCACTCTATGAAAGTTGGTCAGTGCCTTTCTCAGTTATGTTAGTCGTACCTTTAGGGGTCATTGGTGCATTAGCATTTACTACATTGAGAGGGCTTGAAAACGACGTTTACTTTAAGGTTGGGCTACTTACCACCATTGGGTTATCGGCGAAGAACGCCATATTGATTGTCGAATTCGCCAAAGACTTAATGGAAAAAGAGGGTAAAGGGCTAGTAGAAGCGACGTTAGACTCCGTTAGAATGCGTCTACGTCCAATTCTAATGACATCGTTAGCCTTTATGCTTGGGGTTATTCCTCTGGTATTAAGTAACGGTGCAGGCTCCGGTGCGCAAAACTCGGTAGGTACAGGGGTATTCGGTGGTATGATTGCCGCGACATCCCTTGCTATTTACTTTGTTCCTATTTTCTTCGTTGTGATCCGCAGAAGGTTTGCGAAGAAAAACGAAGACTTAGAGCACCCAAACTATCCGCACCAAACTAAGTAATCATTATGCTATACCGCAGCCAACATAATTTGTTGGCTACCCATCAAAAAGGTCGCTTGGCGGCCTTTTTGTTTTATTTTAATTTTACGTGTTAATCCCGCCCCTTTATATTGTTATCAATTAAAGAAAAACATATCCCCAATCAATAAATCAGTTTAATTTTTTTCTTATATATGACTTTTTGTCAAATTTAACGCACTATTTTTTATTAATATCAGCTTATCACCAAGACTATTTAGCGATATAAGACATTTTTAGCAAACAAATACTAGGATAATCATCAAGTTAATTATCCTTACTTTTACGCTTCTCAACTAAATTTTTACGAAAATAGACAAATTTCTATCGCTCAGATAGTGACTTATGCAATAATAGTGCTATATTAAGCGTACAGTACTTTTATTTTGTACACTTTTTCAACTTGCATTGAATGTAGTTTCGTATTTAAATACCTTTTTCAAATTACACCATTACTATGTAGAAATAATAAAAACAATTATTAAACATTATTGGTATATGAATAAAATATAAAGTTGCTGTTTATTTTAAGATTGTTTAATTAATTCATTACTGAATTAAGCCGCAAGCTTCATTAATAGCTAATTTATCAGTATTAATTATTAGTGTTTCTTTAGCATAATTCAGTCACAATAAGCTATGGACGAATATTCACCAGAAAAAATAGATTTAGCTGAATTGTCATTTTTATGTGAAGAGCTATTACAGCAAGCATTAAGCTCATTAGATAAAGGTACCGCAGTTTGGAACAATGATCTAAGTAGCACAAAAAGCGTTGACCTTAATGCCCTAATTGATCACATTATGGGTTTTAGTTGGCTGTTTAAGATAAAATATCCTGATAAACACGCTATTAACACTTTAATGGAAGAGTGCATAGAAGAGACTTATCGGTTATTCGGTAGTGACTCCATTTCCTACTCGGAATTGAATAATTGGAAAGAGTTAAACTATTCACTGTTAACGCTTATCGATAAAAATCCTAAAAGTTATATCAAGTAAATTAAATTACCTTTAGTTTTATTTAAATTATAGAGAAAAGACAACATGACTAAAACAGACTATCTAATGCGTTTAAGAAAATGCACCTCAATCGAAACCCTTGAAAGAGTGATTGAAAAGAACAAATATGAACTGACCGATGATGAGTTAGAGCTATTTTATTCAGCTGCAGACCATCGTTTAGCAGAGCTAACCATGAACAAACTTTATGACAAGATCCCAGCATCTGTTTGGAAATTTGTAAGATAATCGTATTAGCAAGTAACCATTAGTATCCTCTTATTTTTACTATCTCTTTATAGTAATTGGGTTAATAGTTCTTATTTTTAGGTATCGTTTTATTCATGCTTTTTTAATAAGTAAAATGATTACACACTATCATGCCGTGCTTATAACGGCATGACGGCATAATTCTTACAACTTCTCTTATTATTCATCTATAACGCGAAGGCGATAATAGGTGAAAGGTATTCTGTTTCTTATTAATTCACCAAACCCATATTGAGAGTAAATATAGTTAAAAAAACTATTAATTAAACAATATGTAAATAGAAATATGTTTAGATGCAAACGTTCAACGATACGATTACGATGAAGAAAGTAACTGGATAAAAAATAGCGGGATTGCAATGCAGAAATTGGGTGGGGCCTTGCCAGCGACATCCCGGCACACACGACACCTGCCATGGCTGCTTCCTTCCGGACCTGACCGAGTTAACAAGTTAGTGTTGCGGGAGAACCAACAAGACCCCATAGATTGTCTTATTGCTAAGACGATATGCATTATCTTTTAAAGCTATCCAAATAGCAAGGAAAGCCAGACCAAGTGCTGATAAATTACTCAATAAGGCCTTATTCTTTGCCAAATTCTTTCAATTTATGCCCTCTATTAGCTAACATCGCGATTGATCCCCTATCAAATAAGGTGTTACGGCATTTTTAGCAAAATATAAACAGCAGATTATTTTTTTATCCGATAGCGGATTGTATATAATCAAAACTATAAAACATAATCTATCCGATGATATATAGGTAAACTATGAGCCAGGCATTAAAAAAACTTATCAACTTAATGGAGCTTGAAAAAATAGAAGAAGGCCTATTTAGAGGTCAAAGTGAAGATTTAGGTTTACCACAAGTCTTTGGTGGACAAGTTGTTGGCCAAGCTCTTTATGCGGCAAAACAAACAATTGCTGATAATCGCTATGTTAATTCATTTCACAGCTATTTTTTACGACCTGGTGATAGCCATAAGCCTATTGTTTACGATGTGGAATCTATCCGTGATGGTGGCTCATTTAGTACTCGTCGCGTCAGTGCTATCCAACAAGGTAAGCCTATTTTTTATATGACCGTCTCTTTCCAAGAGTTTGAAGAAGGCTTTGAACATCAAGATATGATGCCTGAAGTCCCTTTTCCAAATGACTTGATCTCTCAAGATGAGATATTGAAAAAACTTGCCCCAAAATTACCCGAACCTCTAAGAACACTCGCATTAAGAGAAACACCTTTTGAAGCACGCCCCGTGCAATATTTTAGCCCGTTTGGTTATGAGAAAGCACCTGCGGAACGTTATGTTTGGTATCGTAGTCGCGGAGAAATGCCATCTGATCCTTTCCTACACCAATACTTATTAGGTTATATCTCTGATTTTGATTTTTTACCCACCTCACTGCAACCTTATGGTTTAGGTTTTATGGATCCGAGTTTACAAGTGGCTACCATCGATCATTCCATGTGGTTCCATCGCCCATTTCGTGTTGATGACTGGTTACTTTATGCTATTGAAAGTCCATCAGCCTCAGGTGGTCGCGGATTTGTGAGAGGAAAAATGTTTAATATGAGTGGGCAACTAGTTGCCTCTTCTGTTCAAGAAGGTGTTATCCGTCAAAAACGAATAAAATCTAACAAATAACGCGGTGAGAATATTCCCCCCTCAGTTGAGGGGGAATAGACCATTACTGCTCGTACGCTCTTTCTCCATGAGTGGTTATATCTAATCCATCATGCTCTTCTTCTTGTGAGACACGCAATCCCACTAGCTTATCGGCAATTTTAAAGGCAATGTAAGCCACAACACTTGACCAAATAAGCGTAATCACAACACTAAATAATTGAGTTAGCACTTGCTTACCTAACGTCATATGCTCGCTATAACCAATGCCCCCTAAAAATGAAGCCGTAAATATCCCCGTTAATAAACAGCCCGCAATACCACAAGTACCATGAATACCAAAAACATCACAGACATCATCTGCTTTTAACCAACGTTTAAGAACCACAACCCCCCAAAGCCCGATGATGCCAGCAATAATACCAATAACCAAAGCACCAATAGGGCCTACGGTTCCCGCGGCTGGGGTAATAGCAACTAATCCCGCAATGCATCCTGAACAACTACCTAACATAGAAGGTTTCCTTCTCACTAGCCATTCAGCAAATGTCCACGCAAGAACTGCACCTGCGGTAGCTACAACTGTATTTAAAAACGCCAATGCAGCAATACTATTAGCGCTCCCTGCAGAGCCTGCATTAAAACCAAACCAACCAATATAAAGTACCGCTGTACCAGTAAAGACCATAGGTAAATTATGTGGTTTAATCGCAGTATGTTGATAATCACCTCGTTTACCTAGTAAGTAAGCACCAACAAGCGCTGCTACAGCGGCATTAATATGGACAACCGTCCCTCCCGCAAAATCTAATGCTCCATCATCGATAAGCCAACCACCTTCTCCCCATACCATATGGGCAATGGGAATATATGAAAAAGTAAACCAAATAACAGTAAAGATAAGCAGTGCTGAAAAACGAATACGTTCACCTAATGCGCCAACAATCAGGGCCACGGTGATCACCGCAAAAGAGCCTTGAAATACAACATGCACATATTGATTAATTGCACCAGCAACAGAATCGACTGAAATATTATTTAGGAAAGTAAGTGACCACCCACCCCAAATCTTATTTCCAGCAGTAAACGCCAAACTATAGCCAAACATAATCCAAAGGATAATCACTACACTGAAAATCAACATCACTTGCGTCATTAGTGATAATACATTCTTACTGCGTAGTAACCCGCCATAAAAGAGTGCGATACCGGGAATAGTCATAAAAAACACCAATGCACTACAGATCAGCATAAAACTGTTGTCCGCTTTATCTATGTCTATTGTGGTGGCTCCGATAGCTAACTGAGGTAATAAAAAGTATGTAAGTGCTAACGTAAAAAAATAACTAATAAATCGTTTCATTTGTTAGCTCCTCTACAAGGCTTCTTCACCAGACTCTCCTGTACGAATACGGATCGCCTGCAATAACTCTAAAACAAAAATTTTGCCATCTCCTACTTTACCAGTATCAGTAACTTGGCTTATGGCTTGTAGCACAGGCTCTAATTGCCCATCACAAACCGCTAATTCTATTTTTACTTTAGGAAGAAAGTTAACCTCATACTCAGCTCCCCGATAAAGCTCGGCATGTCCTTTTTGTCGCCCATATCCTTTTACTTCACTGATTGTCATTCCGTTAATCCCAAGCTCAGAGAGTGACTCTCTTACATCTTCTAATTTAAATGGTTTAATAATCGCGATGATATATTTCATATAATTGCTCCATACGGTTTTAGAAAGCGCCATACTGATAGAGCAAGAGATATGCCAATAGTTATTTCATTGATAAATAAATAAAAAATAAATATCACTCACTAACTTAGTGCAATAAATGCTCTTATCATGTCCACAATGCTAAAAATTGGGGCAATAAAAAACCCAGCATTGGCTGGGTTAGGATGAATGGAATTTAGATTATATCACTCAACAACGGCTGGCTCTTGAACTTGTAATGACTCTTTAACTTGTTGTAATTGGTACATATTGTAATAGCGACCTTTTTGTGCCAATAGTTGTGCATGTTTACCTTGCTCAACAATCTCACCACGATGAAGCACTACAATTTCGTCAGCATCGATAATGGTTGAAAGGCGATGAGCGATAACAATTAATGTGGTTTTTTCTCTTATTTCCGTAAGGGCTTTTTGAACAGCTTGCTCTGTACCCGAGTCGATATTTGCCGTTGCCTCATCTAAGATAAGAATACGGGGTGGAAATAATAATACTCGAGCTAATGCTAATAACTGTTTTTGTCCCGCGGATAAGCGACTACCCTGTTCACCTAAGGGGGTTTCTAAACCATCAGGTAATGTTTTTACCCAGCTATTTAATTGTACTGTTGCTAATACTTGCCATAAGTGAGCTTCAGAGCAGTGACGCCCTAAAGTAATATTGTCACGCAAAGTGCCTGATAATAAAACAGGATCTTGCTGTACCATCGCAATACCGCTTCTTAATGCCTGATGGGAATAGCATTCTAATGGATGGTTATCTAAGTAGATATGTCCTTTCTGCCATGGATAATTTCCCATAAGCAAACTGGCTAAGGTACTTTTTCCACTGCCAGTATGCCCCACAAAAGCGACAAAGTGGCGAGCAGGTATATCAAGG
The DNA here is from genome assembly GCF_963896135.1 of Proteus sp. G2609. Lineage (NCBI taxonomy): Bacteria > Pseudomonadati > Pseudomonadota > Gammaproteobacteria > Enterobacterales > Morganellaceae > Proteus > Proteus sp. G2609. The sequence continues at coordinate 139,765 of NZ_CAWQNB010000003.1, forward strand.
TTAATCTCTTTTAATACCCACTGCTGTTTTAGATACGCAAACCACAAGCCGTCAATGGTAATATTCCCTTGATTAATGGTATAGCTTGCATTGCCATATTGCTGCATCGGGGCGTCCATTAACTCAAAGACTCGTTCACCGGAAACAACCGCTTGTTGTAATAAAGATTGTTGAGACGTCAGAGTAATAAGAGGTTCATTAAGACGACCTAAATAGCTGATAAAAGCATAAATGACCCCAACACCAATCACGGCACTACCTTGATATCCAAACAGTATCAATAAGCCACATAGCACCAATGCAGAGAGCATACTGAGTAACGGGCGCAATAATAACCCGTCAAGTTTTAGTGCTTTCATACGTGCTTGATAATGTTGCCAGCTATCATCTGACATTCTCTTACCGAAGCGAGCTTGTTGACGAAATTGCTGGATAACCGACATACCATTAATCACTTCATGAAAGCCATCATTAATATTGGCAAGATAATGACGCACATTGCGGACAATCGGTGTACTTAGCCGTTGATAAAGCATCATCACACCAATAACCGCAGGGAAAATCGTCATCGCCACCAATGCCATTTGCCATTCGAGTAGAAACATAGCGATTAACATCACAACCACCAATGCTATAGCACGAAATAGAGCAGGAAAGACGTTAACAAATAGATCTTTGATAGTTTCTGTATCATTGGTAACACGAGAAATCAGCTGTCCTACAGGCTGATTATCAAATGCACTTAATGGCTGTTTTAGCGCAGCACTCATCACATCTGCTCGTAACTGTTGTACCACCCCAACAGCGGCATAATTAAAGACGATTGTTTGGTAATAGTGCAATAGTGCCGCAATAATTTGTAATAGAATAAAAGCAGCAGCAAGACCTAATGCGCCTCGCCATTCAACTTGATGAGTCGCTACTTTAGCATCAATAAAATAACTAATAAGTAAAGGTCCACCCACTTCTGCAATAGCTGCCACCCATAACATCACCACACCTAATGTCATCGGTTTGCGATAGGTTTTGCCATAAGCTAATAATCTTTTTAAGGCCGGCAATAACGTTTTAATGGATTTATTATTATTTATCGTCATCTAATGCGGCCTCGAGTTGTTGATAATGGTACATATCTTGATACCAACCTGGCACTGCAATAAGTGTTTGATGAGTACCTTGCTCTATGATTTCGCCTTGTTTTAATACCAATATATTTGTTGCATCAACCAGTGCAGATAAACGGTGAGCACTAATAATAATGGTTTTCTCTTTACGCCATTGAGCCAGATTTTGTAAGATCTGGTATTCAGTTTGTCCATCAACGGCTGATAACGCATCATCTAATAACAAGATTTCCGCATCTAACAGTAAAGCTCTAGCAATGGAAATACGTTGCTTTTGTCCCCCCGAAAGCATGACCCCTTTTTCACCAACTTGAGTCAGATATCCTTCGGGTAAATTTAAAATATCATCGTGAATATTGGCGATTTTGGCTACTGCCTCTATTTCTTCTTTGGTAGCATCAGGGCGTCCTAAGGCTATATTTCCGGCAATCGTATCCGAAAAAAGAAACGGTGTTTGGTTGACAACAGCAAGTCTTCCCCGCCATTCATCCAATTTTAATTGGTAAAGGGGGACAGATTGAAAACGAATATCCCCTTCACTGACATCATATAAGCGCTGGATCAGCGCTAACAAAGTGCTTTTCCCCGCTCCAGTCATACCGCAAATACCCAACATCTCACCAGGAGAGAGTGTAAAATGAATGTTTTTTAGTACATCAACTTGCTGTTTGGGGTAATGAAACGCTTTAATATCTACCGCTAAAGTTCCTTTTTGATGCATTGGTGATAATTGACCATCAACCATAGCCGGTTGCTCATTGAGTAATGCATTGATCCTGCTATAAGCCGCACTACCACGCTCAACAATATTAAACATCCATGCCAGCGCTAACATAGGCCAAATCATTTGCCCTAAATACATTACAAAACTGGTTAATTCTCCCAATGTCATCGTGCCATTGAGAACAAAATAACTTCCTCCCGCCACAGCAAGTAAGTTAGCAAAACCAATTGCCATAAAAATCGTGGGGTCAAACAATGCATCGACTTTTGCCACTCGCATATTTTGTCGACCCGTCTCTTTTGCAACCGTTTCAAAACGTGAAGCATGTTGCTGTTCAAGACCGAAAGATTTGATCATACGAATGCTACTTAAACTTTCTTGCGCTTGATTATTCAATGAAGAAAACAGTGCTTGTGCACTTTTAAAGCGGTGATGTAGTTTATCGCCATAGCGTTTAATTAATATTGCCATTAATGGCATAGGTAACAATGAGATAAGTGTCAATTGCCAACTTAACTGAATACTCATCATCACTAACACAGCAAGTCCCATTACCATAGAGTCAACAAGGGTTAACACCCCTTCCCCTGCGGCAAAAACGACTTTATCAACATCATTAGTGGTACGTGCAATTAAATCACCCGTGCGATAACGTTGATAAAAAGCCGATGATTGAAGACTAAGTTGGCGATAGATTTGCATACGTAATTTCACTGCCAGTTGGTAAGAAGCACCAAATAACCACAGTCGCCAAATATAACGTAATAAATAGACAGCAAGGGCGATCAATACCATGATCCCGATCCACCCCATAATTTGCTGAAAAGACAGGCTATGGCTATCAACACCATCAACAATAATCCCGACGATTTTCGGAGGGATCACTTGTAGAACGGCTATAACCATCAATAAGAAAATAGCACCGACATAACGACGCCATTCGCTGATAAAATACCAACTGAGCTGTGAAAATAGAGCCACGCCTTAAATCCTAAGGTTGTACAAAAATAAAAGTGCCAGTTGGTAAAGAGGGATCTTATTCAGGTATCGGCATTGCCGTTGTGTATTTAATTTTTTCCATTGCAAAGTTAGAAGTTACGTCAATAAGCCCAGGAACGCCGTTAACCATGCGTTTGTAAAATTGGTCATAACTTTTCATGTCTACAACTTCAACATGCATTAGATAATCACACTCACCCGCCATTCGATAGAATGTCAGTACTTCTGGCATTTGCTTAACGAATGATACAAATTGTTCATACCACTCGCTATTATGTTGCTGTGTTCTTATCATAACAATAACTGTTAAGCCAAGCCCAATTTTTTCGCTGTCGAGTAATGCAACACGTTTACGAATATACCCTTCATCCTCGAGTCTTTTCAATCGTTTCCAGCAAGGTGTTGAGGTTAGGTTAACCGCCTCTGCCAAAGTATTCAGTGAGAGGCTTGAATCTTCCTGTAATAGCGTTAATAGTTTTCGGTCAATCTTATCTAACATAAATACTCCTTTAACATATGCCCCTACAAAAAATAGTAATAATCTACCCCTGCTATAAGAATAATCTCTTACTGATAATTTGGTGATAACTTGTCATAATATCTGCAATATTATGCGTATTAATCCTTAAAAAATATCAATATTCAGGAGTATTCTGATGAAAAAAACGGTCGTTGTCTTTAGTGGTGGACAAGATTCGACAACCTGCCTAATCCAAGCACTAGAGCAGTATGATGAAGTTCATTGTATTACATTTAATTATGGACAACGTCATAAAGAAGAAATTGAGGTAGCACAAAGAGTCAGTCAATTATTAGGTGCAACCGCACATAAAGTTTTGGATGTCAGTTTACTCAATGAACTCGCTATCAGTAGCTTAACACGTGACAATATTCCTGTGCCTGATTTTAAACAGAGTGAACAAAGCGATATTCCTAGTACCTTTGTACCTGGTAGAAATATTTTATTTCTTACATTAGCCGCCATTTATGCTTATCAGATTGGTGCTGAAAGCGTTATTACCGGCGTATGTGAAACTGATTTCTCAGGTTATCCAGATTGTCGCGATGAGTTTGTTAAGGCTCTAAATCATGCGGTAAATTTAGGTATTGCTCGTGATATTCAGTTTATCACTCCGTTGATGTGGTTAGATAAAGCGCAAACTTGGGCACTCGCTGACTATTACGGTAAGTTAGATTTTGTACGCCACAACACCTTAACTTGTTATAACGGTATTCAAGGTGATGGTTGTGGTCAATGTGCAGCTTGCCATTTAAGAGAGCGTGGACTTCATGGCTATTTACAAGACAAAAATGCCATTATGGACGCCATGAAAAATAAAGTTGGCCTTAAATAATCTGTCAAAAATGTGTTAGCTTTGTTTTCTGTGCGTTTACCCCCGTAGCAGTTATTTTTAATTCGCGGCCTGTTAGGTTGCTAATAAAATCGTCGAAGCCGTGATAACTAATTAACCAGTTTTACCCTGTTTTCCCCTGTGATTTTCTCCGCCCTGAAAACAACAGAGCGGGGAATTACTCTATACTAAAACCAATTGACCTCCTCCATGCCCTAAAAGATGTGGCTCCCTACAGCGGTTCAGACCACAGTCTGACTCACCTCGGTGGGTTCCTGCTTCAGCGAGTGGGCTGACTACTCCCTCCCTTACACAGGTAAGTACGATATATCCTGCCGCTAATATGTTACGATCACCGATAGAATTAGACGGTTAACTGGATAACATCAATGCTAATCAGCAGACTGGCGTACATACTCCAATTTTTCTCGTAACTGATCTGTAAGTGTTAATGCTTTTTTAGTATTGATATCAACGAGTACAAAAGTCACTAATGCATCTGAAATCAATGCACCATCTTGTTTTCTCACTATTTTTTGAGACAACACGCCACTTTTAATACCGACTTCTGCAATATCACAACTAATGATTAGTTCATCGCCTAAATTAGCAGGCAAACGATAGTTGATATTAATATTCGCGACAACGAGTGCTAGACCATGCCGTTTAAACCAAGCGAGATCTAAGTGTTGTTCAATCCAATCCCATCTTGCTTGTTCTAAAAATTCAAGGTAACGCGCATTATTCACATGCTCAAAAACATCTAAATGGAATCCATAAACTTTAATTAATGTACTCATATGACTTTATTACCTCTTGATATCCCTAACAAACTTTAGCTAAGAGAAATTTCTATGTAATATCTTAAATATAGTCAAAAATATCAAATAGGGTATATTTCATCCGATTATTTATCACCCAAATTAAAATACCATCTGATCATTAATATTATATAAAGGCAATTCTGTACCCCTTTTTGATCACAAAAAAGGGCACAGTATTATCGAGTAATTAGTTGATAATAATTAGATCTTTATTTTGTTCAATAAGCTTCATACCAATACCAAAGACCTTAGCGAGATCATCAAAAGAAGCAAAACGCCCCACTTTTTCTCGATAATCGATAATGGCTTGCGCTTTTGCTTTTCCGATCCCTTTTAGCGTCATTAATTCATCAAGTGTTGCACTATTAATATCCAACTTTCCTTGTGCACTAGCGTTTACCTCACTGACAGCACTCTCTTTTTGATCCCCTTTTTCAATCAACATGGTTGATGTTGAAGGCGATATATCATCGGCATAAGAGAGTGGTGATAACCCTAAACCTAATGTTAAACATATTGATGCCATAAATGCTGATAGTGTTTTTTTATCCATTTTAATCATCTCCTTTTTGTAAAAATAACTGTATATTCAACAGCAAACAGCGATTACTGAATGCCATCAAATAATGCCAAGCCTTAAATAATTCAGCAATTAGCAACTATATGAATTACGAGAGAGTAAGAAAAATAAATTGAATAAAAAAATAGAGTTACAAAAAATGACGTGACTGCTCGCAATTTCTAATCTTGAATATAATTTTCGCCATAAAAAAACCCAGTCGAAACTGGGTTTTTATTCAATCAATCTAAGATAGTTTATTGATAATCTTTATCAAAAATCTCGATTTTTGCTTTTTCTCTTAAATCGCTGAGCATAAGTTGTAAAGCTTCTTCTCCCATTTGGGCGCGATAGAGATTAGTCATAAATTCAAGCTGTTCTGCCGTTGGCTTACCATCAGTGACACTATCTAGTTGGATTAAGACCACTTTTGAACCCGGTACATTAGACATACCGTACTCTTTTTTACCTTCTGCTGGTTTTGGCATAGCAAAAATAGCACTTTGTATCGGATCTGTGGCTGATGAATGAACCACGCTTTCTACCTCACCAAACGAGATATTTGCTTCTTTCAATGCCGCCTCTCCTTTACCTTCTTTTAAGGCTGCAAGGAGTTTCTGAGCTTGCGCATTCATCGCTTGAGAAGCTTTTTGCTGTTTGACCAGTGTAATAACCTTGTCACGTACTTTATCTAATGGTTGGGTTGATGCAGGTTTATATCCTTCGACACGAACAATATAAGCACTATCATTACCAAGGGTAACCATATCTGAGTTCATGCCTGTAGGGCCATTGTCATCAACCAGTGAACCACCAAAGATAAGCTGTGTTAACTTTTCGTTATTCAAGGCTGCTGGTACATTGTTTTCATCAAACCAATCTGTATTGATTACAGTGACGTTCCCTGCTTTTGCTGCTGTCGCTAGCGTGTCGTTATCATTCGAAGCGGCTTGACTCACTTTTTGCTGCAATGCGAAGAAATCATCAATGGCTTTGTTTTCACGCATTTTTACTAATAAGTCAGCTTTAATGTCATCAAAAGGTTTTACCACCGAAGGTTTCATATCATCAAGACGGAAAATAGCATAACCGTTGCTGATTTTAACTGGCTGTGAAATTTGCCCCTTCTCAGTCAAACTCGCATTTGCTAATTCTGGTAGCTCTTGGCCAATAGTGATCCAGCCTAATGAACCATTTTGTTTAGCAGAAAAAGTATCAATAGATTTTTCTTTTACTAAAGTGACGAAGTCAGCGCCATTTTTCAACGCGTCTTCAGCTTCTTTCGCAGCGGTTTCATCTGCTAAGACAAGTAGACTGTATTTTTTTTGTCCGGGGACAGTAAATTCACTGATATTACTATCGTAATAAGCTTTAACTTCATCATCTGAAATAGTGATGTTGCTTAAATCTTTTTGGGCTTCTAACTGAATATAGCTCACTTTAACTTGTGCTGGAGCGATAAACATAGAGGTATTTTGGTCATAAAAGGCTTTTAATTCTTCATCTGATACCGTCTCTTTTTCAAGGAATGGTTGAATATCTAATGAAGCGAGACGCACATTACGACTTTGTAGCATTAAGCCGGCAAAGTCTTTAACTTCGCTCTCTAAAGCAAAGTCAGTGCCTTGAATAGAATAACGTAATTGTTGATTAATCAGATTTTGACGAATTCCTTCAGCAAAGGCATCAGCGTCAATATTATTCGCCGTTAATAACTCAACGTATTTTTTGTTATCAAATTTACCATCAGTTTGGAAATAAGGTAGCGCAAAAATCGCGTCTCTGATTTGCTGGTCGCCAGCAGAAATACCTAACTCTTGAGCAAATTGATCCAGCAAAGCTTGGTTAATCAGCACATTCAATGCTTGTTGGCGGATCATTTTTTGTCCCTCATCTGATGATGCGAGGGAAGCAAAATTGTCACCCATGTCTTTTTGTAGTTGTGCTCGGCGTTGTTGATAAGCTTGCTCTAACTGAGCACGACTTATTTTATAACCGTTAACTTCAGCGGCATCATTAACACCAGAACTAAAGAGATATCCGCCCACACCAGTTAGGACGAAAGAGAGGATGATCACAGCTAATAGTATCTTAATAAAAGGATTATTAGCAGTTGAACGAATGTTGTCCATCATAACGAGACTAGGCTCCGTTTGGTGAAAAAATTATTTTTTATTGGTGTTACACGACTATTTTGAGCACAGCTAATTTAACATGCTCATCGCTGGCTTAATATCAAAATGTCGCAACACGCGACAATCCTTAGAAATAGCCAATCCCGTATAAAATTTGAGTCTTAACACACATCTTACAGATACAAAATAAACAGCTCTAATTGACTCATTGGTCAGTTAAGTCTTTAGCTAACCATGAGATGCTTTTATGTTGTCTATTTCAGTTATAGAACAACGCGCTATTCTATCAAATGACTACTTTAGTTTCACGTCTTATCACCAGAGAATACTCGGTTTAATCCCCTTTTCTGTGATAAAAAAAGAAAAGCGCATCCTTTAAAGATGCGCTTTATTTCTTAATCGATTCGTTTTCTGTTTATCCATAACGTCAACCCAATAACACATTAGGCAGAAAAACGATTTACTCAATTATTGATTTACTGCGTCTTTTAGACCTTTACCCGCACGGAATGCAGGCACTTTGGCCGCAGCAATTTGAATCTCTTTACCTGTTTGTGGATTACGGCCAGTACGTGCTGCGCGATCACGTACGGTAAATGTACCGAAGCCCACTAATGCAACGTCATCACCTTTTTGTAAAGATTCAGTGATTGAAGCTACCATTGCATCTACAACACGACCCGCTGCCGCTTTAGTGATATCTGCATTCGCAGCAATTTTGTCGATCAGTTGAGTTTTATTCACGCTTTTCATCCCCATAATTTATGCGTTATTTTTTACCATTAATGGCAAATTTTGCAAACGTCGTTATATCAAGCCTTTTTATATATAGCAAGACTGATAAAACAGGACTATTAATTAATAAACCCCATTAAATTAACGACACAAAAAAAGACTGGCAAGCTTTTATTGCTTATCCAGCCTTTTTTTTAGTGAAATATTATGATTCACATCACGATTTAGTGTTATTTGTTAGTCACTACTTCGATGCCAAATGGCGATTTCTCTAGGGCTAACGTTAAAACTTCCTCAATTGTTTTCACTGGGTGAATATCCAGATCAGCAACAATGTTTTCAGGAATTTCTTCTAAATCACGTTTATTTTCATCAGGGATAAGAACTGTCTTAATTCCGCCACGATGTGCCGCAAGTAACTTTTCTTTTAATCCACCGATTGGCAATACTTGACCACGTAAGGTAATTTCTCCCGTCATTGCAACATCTGAACGAACTGGATTACCCGTTAAACTGGAAACCAACGCGGTACACATTGCAATACCCGCACTTGGACCATCTTTTGGCGTCGCGCCTTCTGGTACGTGTACATGAATATCACGTTTTTCATAGAAGTCGCCATTAATGCCCAGTTTGTCAGCTCGAGCACGAACCACAGTCATCGCTGCTTGAATCGACTCTTGCATAACTTCACCTAACGAGCCAGTGAAGGTCAGTTTACCTTTACCCGGTACACTTGCCGTTTCAATCGTCAGTAGGTCACCACCAACTTCTGTCCAAGCAAGCCCTGTAACCATACCAATACGATTTTCTGTATCAGCACGACCATAATCGACTTTACGTACACCTAAATAATCTTTCAGATTATTTTCATCGATTTCAATATGCTTGATAGTACTATCCATCAGCAGTTGTTTAACCGCTTTACGACATAATTTAGAAATTTCACGCTCTAAGCTACGCACACCCGCTTCACGCGTATAATAGCGAATAATGCCCATAATCGCGCTGTCGTGAATTGTTAGCTCATTCTCTTTCAGTGCATTACGTTCAATCTGTTTTGGTAACAGATGCTGTTTTGCAATGTTGAGTTTTTCATCTTCGGTATAACCCGATAAGCGGATCACTTCCATACGATCGAGTAATGGCGCCGGAATGTTCATGGAGTTAGATGTCGCCACAAACATAACATCGGATAAGTCGTAGTCTACTTCAAGATAGTGGTCATTAAAGGCGATATTTTGTTCTGGATCTAACACCTCTAACAGTGCTGAAGCTGGATCACCGCGCATATCTGATGACATCTTGTCGATTTCATCTAATAAAAATAGCGGGTTTTTAACACCAACTTTGGCCATTTTTTGGATTAACTTACCAGGCATCGATCCAATGTAAGTACGACGGTGACCACGGATTTCAGCTTCATCACGCACCCCACCTAATGCCATACGTACATATTTACGACCTGTCGCTTTCGCGATAGATTGACCTAGCGACGTTTTACCTACCCCAGGAGGCCCTACCAAACACAGGATTGGCCCTTTAATTTTGCTGACACGAGACTGAACCGCGAGATATTCAAGAATACGCTCTTTCACACGTTCTAAGCCATAATGATCCGTATCAAGTACTTCCTGCGCTTTCACTAAGTCTTTTTTCACTTTGCTACGGCTATTCCAAGGAACTTGTACCATCCAATCAATATAGCTGCGGACTACTGTTGCTTCAGCAGACATTGGCGACATCATTTTTAATTTCTGAAGTTCAGCTTCTGTCTTTTCTCTCGCCTCTTTGGGCATTTTCGCCGCTTCAATTTTGCGTTTTAACGACTCCATTTCATCAGGTGCATCATCCATCTCACCTAATTCTTTTTGGATCGCTTTCATCTGCTCATTGAGGTAGTACTCACGCTGGCTTTTTTCCATCTGCTTTTTAACGCGGTTACGAATGCGTTTTTCAACTTGTAGCAGATCGATTTCTGATTCCATCATCGCCATTAAATACTCTAGGCGTTCTGTTACATCAGACATTTCAAGCACAGCTTGCTTATCTTTTAATTTCAAAGGCATATGCGAAGCAATGGTATCAGCTAACTTCGCAGATTCTTCAATCGCATGCAATGAGGCTAATACCTCTGGCGGAATTTTTTTATTCAGCTTGATATAACCTTCAAACTGATTGATCGCCGTGCGATTTAGTACCTCTTGTTCACGCTCATCAACAACGGGCGTGTCTAGATATTCCGCTTTAGCTTGGAAATACTCACCATTATCAGATAATGTGGTAATTTTTGCGCGGCGAATACCTTCAACAAGCACTTTTACGGTTCCGTCAGGCAGTTTCAGCATCTGTAAAACAGAAGCCACTGTCCCCACAGAAAAAAGATCATTAACACCTGGTTCGTCAGTAGATGCATCTTTCTGCGCAACCAGCATAATTTGTTTGTTGTCGTTCATCGCAGCTTCTAAGCAATGAATAGATTTTTCACGACCAACAAACAACGGGATCACCATATGTGGATATACAACGACATCACGTAATGGCAATACAGGTATTTCAATACGTTCTGGACGCTCAGGATTCATAGAGCTCTCTCTTCGTTTTTAGCTTAACGCTTTTACAGGTAATTTTATTCGCATCTCACCAAATAAAATTAATTCTACGGATTGTCAAAATATATAAGGGCAGTTTTCCGACATTCAATAGCATTCCCTATTAAAAAAACAAAATGAGGGAAAATTCCCTCATTTTTATTGCGTTGGCACGCGTTATCCTATTTTTTTGCCCTAAAAGGGAGAAAATAGATAATATCAGACAAGAGGTATTGCTGATTTTCGCTATATTATTCACCCGATGCCTGATTTTCAGGTTGACTATATATAATCAGCGGTTCAGATTTCCCATTGATTACATTTTCATCAATGACCACTTTCTCTGCATTTTCAAATGAAGGAAGATCGTACATTGTATCAAGTAATGCAGCTTCTACAATGGAACGTAAACCACGCGCCCCTGTCTTACGCGACATCGCTTTTTTAGCAATCGCGGTTAACGCATCTTTACGGAACTCTAAATCTACACCTTCTAATTTAAACAATGCTTGATACTGTTTAGTCAGGGCATTTTTAGGCTCTTGCAGAATTTGAATTAACGCATCTTCATTGAGCTCACCTAATGTTGCAACAACAGGCAAACGACCAATAAATTCAGGGATCAAACCAAATTTAATCAGATCTTCTGGTTCAACTTGCGCTAATAACTCCCCTTCACTCGCTTTCTCATTTTGGCTTTTCACTTCTGCACCAAAACCAATACCTGAATGGGTATTTAGACGTTGAGCAACTACTTTATCCAGTCCGGCAAAAGCACCACCACAAATAAAGAGGATCTTCGAAGTATCTACTTGTAAGAATTCTTGCTGTGGATGTTTACGTCCGCCTTGAGGAGGTACGGAAGCTACTGTCCCTTCAACTAATTTCAATAATGCTTGCTGTACACCTTCGCCAGAAACATCACGTGTAATTGATGGGTTTTCAGATTTACGAGTGATCTTGTCAATTTCATCAATATAAACAATACCACGTTGTGCTTTTTGCACATCGTAATCGCATTTTTGTAGTAGTTTTTGAATGATGTTTTCAACATCTTCCCCTACATAGCCCGCTTCTGTTAGCGTTGTCGCATCGGCCATGGTAAAAGGTACATCAAGATAACGTGCTAACGTTTCTGCTAATAATGTTTTACCACTACCTGTCGGGCCAATCAGCAGGATATTACTTTTCCCTAGCTCAACACCATCGGCTTTATCGCCATTACGCAGACGTTTATAGTGATTATAAACGGCAACTGCCAATACTTTTTTCGCCAGCTCCTGACCGATAACATAATCATCAAGATGTTTACGGATTTCATGTGGCGTTGGCAATTCACTGCGTTCATGATGAGGTGCTAATTCTTTTATTTCTTCACGAATAATATCAACACAAAGGTCGACACATTCATCACAAATATAAACCGACGGGCCAGCGATTAATTTCTTTACTTCATGCTGGCTTTTACCGCAGAAAGAGCAATACAGAAGCTTCCCAGAGCTATCTTTGCGCTTATCTGTCATCAGTTAACCTCACTTAGTTATTCCTCTTATCAGCGAATAAGAGGAAGAAAGACTTTTTTATCTAGAGATTAATAGCAGCTTTCTTTATATCAATCTATAACAAAGAAAACCTGTTAACTCCATAGCTATTACAACGGAATATGACTAGCTGCGTTGTGTATAAACTTTATCAACTAAACCATATTCTAACGCTTCGTTAGCGGATAAGAAACGATCACGCTCAGTATCTCTTTCTATTTCTTCAATAGATTTCCCCGTATGTTGAGCCATTAACTCATTCATACGCGATTTCACTTTCAAAATTTCTTGAGCGTGGATTTGAATATCTGTCGCTTGGCCTTGGTATCCACCTAAAGGTTGGTGGATCATGACACGTGAGTTAGGTAGACAAATACGTTTACCTTTTGCACCTGCAGATAATAAAAATGCACCCATTGAACAAGCTTGTCCCATACAAATAGTGCTAACATCCGCTTTGATATATTGCATTGTGTCATAAATTGACATACCTGCAGTGATCACACCACCCGGTGAATTAATGTACAGGTTAATATCTTTTTCTGGGTTCTCAGCTTCTAAAAACAACATCTGAGCAACAATGAGATTGGCCATATGATCTTCAACTTGGCCAGTCAGGAAAATGATACGTTCTTTTAATAAACGTGAATAAATATCGTAAGAGCGCTCACCTCGTGAAGTCTGCTCTATAACCATCGGCACCAAAGCCATATTAGGTGCGAATTGTTCCTGGGTGTCGTTAAATGACATATCTGTCTCCTATTGCATTCTTATTGGTGCCAATGACAACAATTTTACTTGAGATAATTGATCATGACCATTGCAAATGATCCAATCTCTCACAAGACATTCAAGGCGCCTCGCGAGGAGTGATAAAATGACTATAGAATTATCTGGAGATAATCGCTCAAATTTCAAGACAAAATTTGATAAATATACACAAACTGAAAAAAACCCGTGGTTTTTACCACGGGTTTTTGCTTAAAACCGATATCGCGGTTAAAAATTAACCCATCTGAACTTCATTCATTAGTTCAGTGAAGTTAGTTTCTTTTTCCGTTACTTTAGCAGTTGCTAAGATTTTTTCTACCGCTTGCTCTTCTAATGCTAAATTACGGATGTTATTCATCAGTTGTTCGTTCTTATTGTAGAACTCAACAACTTCTGATGGATCTTCATAAGCTGAAGCCATTTCGTCGATCAACGCTTTCACACGCTCGTCTTCTGCTTTCAGTTCATTACTATTGATCACTTCACCTAACAGTAATCCAACGATAACACGACGTTTTGCTTGTTCTTCGAACAATTCACGTGGTAATTGCAGAGCTTGTTTTTCATCACCACCGAAACGTTGTGCTGCTTGACGTTGCAGAACTTCAATTTCGCTATCTACCGCAGCTGCAGGTACGTCAACTTCGTTAGCTTTCACTAAGCCATCGATAACTTGTGATTTAACACGTGTACGGATCGCATTTTTCAGCTCACGTTCCATGTTTTTACGTACTTCGGCACGTAAACCATCAACTGAACCATCTGCAATACCGAAGCGTTTGATGAACTCTTCAGTTAATTCTGGCAGTTCACGCTCTTCCACTTTTTTCAGGTTGATAGCAAATTGTGCTTTTTTACCTTTTAAGTTTTCAGCGTGGTAATCTTCTGGGAAAGTCACATCGATAGTGAATTCTTCACCTGCTTTATGACCGATAAGACCTTCTTCGAAACCTGGGATCATACGACCTTGACCCATTGCCAGTACGAAATCTTCAGCTTTTCCGCCTTCAAATTCTTCACCGTCAATAGAACCATTAAAATCAACAGTTACACGATCTTCTGCCGCAACTTCACCTTCTTTATCTTTCCACTCGGCTTGTTGTTTACGCAGAGTTTCTAACATGTTATCAACGTCTTCGTCTTTAACTGTCACGATAGGTTTTACCACTTCAATGCTTTCCAGATCTTTCAGTTCGATTTCTGGGAAAACTTCGAATTCTACAGAGTATACAAAGTCTTCACCTTCTTTGTATTGCTCTGGTTTGTAATCAGGTGCACCTACTGGGTTAACTTTGTTTTCGATGATAGCGTTGATGAAATTACGCTGCATCAGATCACCCAGAACATCATTCAGAACAGACATACCGTAACGTTGTTTAACCATAGACATTGGTACGTGTCCTTTACGGAAACCATCAATGCGAACAGTTTTAGCAGCTTTTTTCAGTTCGCTGTCTACAGCTTTTTGGATATCAGCGGCTGGTACGGTGATTGTGACACGACGCCCTAGGCCTTGAGTCGTTTCAACAGAAACTTGCATCTTGTTACCTCAAAATAAGTTTTAGTGCTCGGTCTACTTTAAAGGAAGCTAATCTACGGCAAGTAGTATTAGACTTAATACTCCTTTCAGAACCGGGGCCGCCACATTTAAAAAAACGAGGATCCCTGATATCAGAAGCATCCCGAAACCTTACTGAAAATTAGACGCGACATTATAACGATCTAGAGGGGTTGAGTCGAGAAAGAGCCGTTTTATTCCTCAATTTTTTCATAAAAACAAGGTTAACACTGCTTTTTAGCCCCATAAAGAACAAAAAATACGCATCTTAGTCATCATTTACTCACGATTAACAATCTTCTTATTAATCTTGTTGGCTTCCACCACGACATCCTGGAGAGTGTAATGCTTTATCTTGTTGTTCATCCCACTCGCTCAAGGTAAAAGTGTGCAGAGCTAAAGCATGAACGCCATTATCTAATTCATGAGATAACGTTTGATAAACATCACGATGACGTGACACACTGCGTTTATCATTAAATAAGTCACTCACAATAACGACTTTAAAATGGCTCTCCGAGCCTGCAGGTACATTATGACGATGGCTTTCGTTAATGACTTGCAAAAAATGGGGAGAAAAGCGTGAAATCAGCTTATTCTCAATATCATCACGGATCATCTCAGTCCTTATAACATAACAATCAAAAAAAGAAGTTATCTGTTAGTTAAGTGAATAAATAACTTTTCGTAATACAGATAAATGGCTTTCTTGTCTTAAACATTACCTATGATAATCGCTTATTTTTTCTCTTGAGTAAAATGCTCACCTTAACAAGAGAAATGGCATGAGTTATAAATCTGTTCTTATCACAATAAAACGTATTGATAAAAATCAGATAATTTCGTTCATTAAAGGGATATTAGCTACGCTTTTGCAGTGGTATGATAGGCAAAATAGCCACCCTTATCTGCTGAGAAAACGGCAGAATTACTTAATCGAGACACTATCATGATAAAAAATTTACTTTGTGCCGTGTTTGCGCTGACACTGCTAGCAGGATGTGCAACACCAAGCAATAAATTATCGATTGAGCCAGTGATGTCTGTACCACCATCAGATCCAACTATGCGCCCAATTACACTTAGTATCACCAGCCAAGATAAACGACCTTCGAAAAACTTAGCGGAAATGAGTCGTAATGGTAAGTTAGAGGTTTTAGTACCTACACGTGATTTAGCTTTTCTAATGCAAGAAATCGTTCAAAAACAGATGATGGCACGTGGCTATACTTTTGGCTCTCCAGCCGCAGCTGACGTAATTGTGGTGATAAATAAACTGAACGCAGATATTAGTGAAGGAAGTCTACGCCATAATATTAGTGCTAAAGCCGATATTTCCGTTGTTGTCAGCATGCCTAATGGCAGTACAAACACCAAAACCTATCGTACTAGCTACAATGTACAAGGCCCATTTGGCGCATCCAATGATAAAATAGCGGCAGCGATTAATAATGTTTTATCTGAGCTTGTCAGTGATATGGCAAAAGATCCTTCCGTCAGCCAATACATCAAATCTAACGCTCGTTAATTAATAAAAAAACGGCTTGTAAAGATAGCAAGAAACAAGCCGTTAAAAGGAATTTTGCATGCTTCAAGCCGCCTTTAAACAGACCACTTGGTATAAATCTTTTATTTTACTGTTACTTGGTTTCACTTCGGGCTTACCCCTTGCATTAACAGCAGGAACCTTACAAGCATGGATGACAGTAGAAAATATCGATTTAAAAACGATTGGTTTTTTCTCATTGGTTGGCCAAGCTTACGTGTTTAAATTCCTCTGGTCGCCGTTTATGGATCGCTATACACCTTCATTCTTAGGTCGCCGCCGAGGATGGATGTTATTAACACAAATCGGTCTTGTGTTAGGTATTGCGGGTATGGGCTTTTTAAACCCTAGCCATCATTTATGGTGGTTAGCCTCGTTAGCCGTCATCGTCGCTTTCTGTTCTGCCTCACAAGACATCGTCTTTGATGCCTATAAAACCGATATCTTAAAAGCCGATGAACGAGGCACAGGTGCAGCAGTCTCTGTGCTGGGCTATCGAATAGCGATGCTGGTTTCTGGGGGCATGGCACTATGGCTTGCAGATAAATATATTGGCTGGCAAAACATGTACTGGCTAATGGCTGCCTTAATGGGTATTGGTATTATCGCCACGCTATTAGCTCAGGAGCCAGAAACTGCCGTCAAACCTCCACGTACACTCTATGAAGCCGTTATAGAGCCTTTATATGAGTTTTTCTCTCGTAATAATGCATGGTTAATTTTACTACTTATTGTGCTATACAAAATGGGCGATGCCTTTGCGTTAAGCTTAAGTACCACATTCCTTATTCGTGGCGCCGGATTTGATGCAGGTGAAGTGGGATTAGTCAATAAAACGCTTGGATTGGCAGCAACCATTGTCGGAGCCTTATTAGGCGGTTTATTAATGCGCCGTTGGACTTTATTCAAAGCGCTGATGATCTTTGGTATTTTGCAAGGGGGGTCAAATATCGGCTATTGGTATTTAGCTATCTCTGAGCAAAATATTTATAGCATGGGAGCGGTAATCGCTTTCGAAAATATTTGTGGTGGTATGGGAACGGCGGCTTTCGTTGCTCTACTAATGACACTATGCCATCAATCTTTTTCAGCAACACAATTCGCCCTTCTTTCCGCCTTAGCGGCTATCGGCCGAGTCTATGTCGGTCCTGTTGCAGGCTGGTATGTAGAATCCCATGGCTGGGAAGCGTTCTATCTGTTCTCTATTGTTGCCTCTGTTCCCGGTATTCTTTTGCTGATGATCGCTAAAAATACACTCACTTATACGCAAAAAACTAGCGAATTCTTACAACGAACATTATTTATTAAACAATACCGTTTAGCGATTTATGGTTTACTCTTTGCCGTATTACTATTTTTGTGTAGCTTAATATTACTTATTATTAATTCGCTACCCAATTTAGAGATGTTTCAGTCAGTTGATTTTATACAATCTATTAATAATGAATTATTAAGCGAGCTTACTTCTACACTCTTCTTATATGGTGTCATTATTGGCGCCGTTAGCTTAATTATCGGGACTATTTTAGATTACTTGGCACTGAAAAAAACGGCTAATTAAGTTACTTCAATCTATCATCTATTCAAGGACAGCCTAGGCTGTCCTTTTTCTATGTTATCTCTTTATGCTCAAACAGAAAATGATAGGTGATATAACAAATTATCTAAACAGTCTGACTTTTACTGATTTACCTTTAATTTTACCTTGTTGAAGGCTTTTCCATACCTGTTTAGCAATGGACTGTTTTACCGCTACATAGGCATGAGTTGGATGGATATTTATCTTACCAATATCTTCTCCACTAAACCCTAAATCTCCAGTTAATGCACCAAGGATGTCCCCTGGACGCATTTTTGCTTTTTTACCGCCATCAATACATAGTGTTGCCATTGTCGCAACCAATGGTGTGATTGATAAACCTGAAGGGGCTGATTGCCAATCCAGTTTTATATTCAACATTTCTTCCAGAGCATTGGCGCGAGGGATCTCTTCTGGTGCGCAAAAACTAATCGCTAAACCACTTTCTCCCGCTCTGGCTGTTCGTCCAATTCGATGTATATGAACTTCCGGATCGTGTGATAATTCATAATTAATCACCATTTCTAGCGCTTTGATATCTAAGCCACGCGCAGCGACATCTGTGGCGACTAACACTCGACAGCTACCATTAGCAAAACGGATCAATGTTTGGTCGCGCTCTTTTTGCTCCATATCGCCATGTAACGCAAGGACACTTTGGTTGCTTTCGGTCAAAGCTTCATACACATCTTGGCAATCTCTTTTGGTATTACAAAATACCACACAAGAATTAGGTTGATGATGACT
Source organism: Proteus sp. G2609 (assembly GCF_963896135.1). Lineage (NCBI taxonomy): Bacteria > Pseudomonadati > Pseudomonadota > Gammaproteobacteria > Enterobacterales > Morganellaceae > Proteus > Proteus sp. G2609. Next base: position 158,550 of record NZ_CAWQNB010000003.1, read on the forward strand.
CAAAAGCTTTTGTAATAATCCCAATTTGCCATAACGGGAGATCTCATAAAATTGTTGTTCAACCGCTGGCAATTCATCCGGTGAATTAATCTCAATAGTGACAGGATCTTGTTGAATTTTTCGACTAATTTTAGCGATTTCATCCGGCCAAGTTGCAGAAAAGAGCAAAGTTTGACGTTGTGTCGACATTTGAGAAATGATGTCGCTAATATCATCAAAAAATCCCATATCCAGCATTCTATCTGCTTCATCAAGTACCAATGTTTTTACATCAGCAAGTGTGACAGTCTGCTTGTTTAAATGATCTAACAAACGCCCCGGAGTCGCGACAATAATATGAGCAGCATGAATTAATGAATCCCGTTGAATGCTAAAAGGCACCCCACCACACAGAGTCAGAATTTTAATGTTAGGCAGAAAACGAGCCAGTCGACGTAACTCATTAGCGACTTGATCAGCTAATTCTCGAGTTGGACATAATACTAATGATTGAGTATTAAATTGTTTTGCATCAATACGTTGCAATAAACCTAAACCAAAAGCTGCTGTTTTGCCACTTCCGGTTTTTGCTTGGGCTCGAACATCTTTCCCGGCAAGAATAGCAGGTAAAGACGCTTCTTGGACGGGAGTCATCGTTAAATAGCCAAGCTCATTAAGATTAGTAAGTTGCTCAGCAGGAAGTGCATGAAGATCAGCAAATGAGGTCACAATAAAATTCCGAATTAATAAGAAAAAAACAGTTATCTGCCATGATACTATCCCTTTTTTATGGTGTCGTGAGATATTTCGCCTCACCTTCGTCATTTCTGTTAATTAAAACTTATTGCCATCATTATTCTTCTTCTCTCACTCTATATTCTTTTCATTAACATACCAAAATAATAAAAACAAACTAATCAATACTAAACTTCCGATAAACAAAATCCAGATCAATATTCTAGAATGTGATCATATTTTAGATACAAAACACTATAAAAAAACACTTTATAAATTATAGTATCAAAAAAAACAGTGAGAATAATTCACACCACAAACAATACAACAGAAAAACTAATTATACATTATGATAAGAAAATCAATTTTATTGTTTATTACAACAACATGCACTTTACCTGCACAGGCTAATTATCTCGGTGGATTTGCTAATATCAGTATCAATTATCTTGACTGGACGACACATACCACCCATAAAACAGGCCAAACTTCCCATAAAGATGATTTTGCTTATTTAGAACTTGAAGGGGGAGCCCACTTTTCATGGGGTGAGTTTTATGGCTTTTTTGACTTAGAAAATCCTTTTAATAATCGACAAACACAGCCCGGCGATAATCAGCGCTATACCGTCAAAGGAACTAGCCGTATTTATTTAGCTGACAGTGGATTAAACCTTTATGGCCATGTATATGGTACTTGGTCACTGCCCGGAAAAGAATATGGCGGTAATTTCCATGAGGTTAATACACTTTATGGTATTGGGTATAACACACAATTAGCAGATATCTGGTTTAAACCTTTTATAGCTTTACATTATGTCGATCAAACTTATTATTCAGGAAATAATGGCTATGTGGTTGGTTGGGTTGCCGGTTACGATTTTAACCTGATAAATCAAAAATTTAGCATCACAAATTGGCATGAGATGGAGTTTGATCGTAATAAACGTTATGGCAATGGCGGAAAAAATGGCTTTAATGGAGCTGTCGCTATTTGGTGGCACCCCACCGCTTCCATTACTACAGGCATTCAATACCGCTATGCTTATAAAAAGTTAGGAGAAAACTTTTTACAAGATGGTGTGATCTATAGCTTAAAATATAACTTCTGATGGCTAATTGTTAATTTTTGTGACAGCGAATCACTTTTTATTCGCTGTTTGTCATTTTTAGCAGTTAATAAAAAAATTTCTTCTATAATAGAAATATTCAACAAACAATCAATATGCGATATAAAAAATCATATAGCGATTAAATAAAGATACGAAACATCAAGATAAAACGAAATTTGCTTTCTAATACTCCTCAGACCTGTATTGTGTTTACTTTTTAGACAAAAAACGTTTTCTTACACTTTTTGCTGTAATTTTTTTTGTAAAAATATGTATTTATTTTAAAAACATGCTACTTTATGAAATTATAGTTAATTCACAATAATTAAATTAACATTTATTTAATAGTTTAATTACTTGTGATCACATTAACACAAAAGACTAACCAATCACTTACTTACCATTACAATTGTTTACACTGTCGCAACCTTACCGTAAAATGTCCTTACTGATACTGATGAAACAACAATAGAACCTTTATCATTTGGGTCGTTGGATGAGACTTATGAAATACATAAAAAGTATTGGGACACTCTCGCTATTAGCAGCCGCTGTTCTTTTAAGTGGTTGCGATATGGCGTTAATGAATCCCAAAGGCGCTATCGGCGCTGAGCAAAAAACATTAATCCTCATTGCGCTTGGTTTAATGTTGATTGTTGTGATACCGGTAATTCTGATGGTGATTGTTTTCGCTTATCGCTACCGTGAATCCAATACTAAAGCAACTTATCGCCCTAATTGGGCTCACTCAAATAAAATTGAGCTTGTCGTGTGGACCGTGCCGATTATCATTATCGTGATATTGGCAACCATCACATGGAAAACAACCCATGAACTTGATCCCTATAAACCACTAGTTTCAGATGAGAAACCGGTTACCATTGAAGTGGTTTCAATGGACTGGAAATGGTTGTTTATCTATCCAGAACAAGGTATTGCAACCGTTAACGAACTGGCTTTCCCAACCAATGTTCCTGTTAATTTCAAAATTACCTCTGATTCTGTCATGAACTCATTCTTTATCCCGCGCTTAGGTGGACAAATCTATGCCATGGCTGGAATGCAAACCAAACTTCACTTAATTGCTAATGAACCAGGTGAATACCAAGGTATGTCAGCAAGTTATAGCGGACACGGTTTCTCTGACATGAAGTTTACCGCCATTGCGACACCTGATCGTGCAGGCTTTGATGCATGGGTTGCAAAAGTAAAACAGTCATCAGATACGTTAAATACCACCGCTGCATTTGATGAACTTGCTAAACCAAGCCAGAAAAATCCAGTGACCTACTATTCAAGCGTGAAGCCGATGTTATTCCAAGAGACCATCTCTAAATTCGGTCATACAGGTCATGGCGCTCACACCGGTAGCAATCAGACTGAACACTCTGATGCAACAATGAATATGAACATGAGCCACGCGGCACATGCAGGAGCAGAGGAATAAAGGCATGTTCGGAAAATTAACTCTCGATGCAATCCCGCTACAAGAACCCATTGTTGTCGTAACCCTAATCGGCATCATTCTTGGCGGTCTTGCTGTTGTTGGCGCTTTAACCTATTTCCGTAAGTGGAAATGGCTATGGAGCGAATGGTTAACCAGTGTTGACCATAAAAAAATTGGTATTATGTATATCATCGTTGCAATGGTCATGATGTTCCGTGGCTTTGCCGATGCCATTATGATGAGAAGCCAACAGGCACTCGCCTCAGCGGGTGAAGCCGGTTTCTTACCACCTCATCACTACGATCAGATTTTTACCGCACACGGCGTTATCATGATTTTCTTCATGGCAACACCTTTCGTTGTCGGTCTGATGAACCTTGTTGTACCTTTACAAATTGGTGCGCGTGATGTGGCATTCCCATTCCTAAACTCACTGAGTTTCTGGTTCTTTGTCGTCGGTGTACTGCTTATCAATATCTCTTTAGGTATTGGTGAATTCGCACAAACAGGTTGGTTAGCTTACCCACCACTTTCGGGCTTGGAGTACAATCCTGGGGTCGGGGTCGACTATTGGATATGGAGTTTACAGATATCCGGTATTGGTACGCTTCTGACGGGGGTTAACTTCTTCGCCACTATCCTGCGTATGCGTGCACCAGGCATGACAATGATGAAAATGCCAGTGTTCTCATGGGCTGCATTATGTACTAACGTACTGATTATCGCTGCATTCCCAATTTTAACCGTCACTATCACACTACTGACGTTAGACCGCTATCTTGGTACACACTTCTTTACCAATGATATGGGCGGTAACATGATGATGTACATCAACCTTGTTTGGGCTTGGGGTCATCCAGAAGTTTATATTCTTATTCTGCCAGTCTTTGGTGTGTTCTCTGAAGTTACCGCGACGTTCTCTAAAAAACGTCTATTCGGTTATACCTCTTTAGTCGGTGCGACCGTTGTTATCACCGTCTTATCATTTATCGTTTGGTTACACCACTTCTTTACCATGGGCTCAGGTGCCAACGTTAATGCCTTCTTCGGTATAGCCACCATGATCATCGCTATACCCACAGGGGTTAAAATCTTTAACTGGCTGTTTACCATGTATCAGGGCCGTATCGAGTATAAAAGCCCTATGCTATGGACAATCGGTTTCTTAGTCACCTTCTCAGTAGGGGGAATGACTGGGGTACTATTAGCGGTTCCTGGCGCAAACTTTGTATTACATAACAGCTTGTTCTTAATCGCTCACTTCCACAACGTCATTATCGGTGGTGTGGTGTTCGGTTGTTTTGCTGGTATGACTTACTGGTTCCCTAAAGCATTTGGCTTCACGCTTAATGAAAAATGGGGTATCCGCGCATTCTGGTTCTGGTTTATCGGTTTCTTTATGGCCTTTATGCCACTGTATATCCTTGGCTTTATGGGTATGACTCGCCGTTTAAGCCAAAATATCAACCCAGAATTCCACCCAATGCTGATGGTTGCTGCTGGTGGTGCCGCTCTGATTGCTCTTGGTATTGTTTGCCAAGTTATCCAAATTTACGTCAGTATCCGCGATCGCCACTTAAACCGTGATTTAACAGGTGATCCATGGGGTGGACGTACTCTGGAATGGTCAATTTCTTCTCCTGCACCTTTCTATAACTTTGCCGTTGAACCGCAAGTGAAAGCTCGTGATGAGTGGTGGGATCAGAAAGAAAAAGGTACTGCTTATCAGCGCCCTGCAAAATATGAACCTATCCATATGCCAAAAAATACCGCAGCAGGCGTCATTATCTCTGCATTTAGCTTAGTGTTTGGCTTTGCCATGATCTGGCATATCTGGTGGTTAGCTATTGTTGGGTTCGCAGGAATGATAGTCACTTGGATCGCGAAAAGCTTCGATACAGATGTTGATTACTATGTCCAAGTACCTGAAATTGAAGCCATCGAGAATAAGCATTATGAAGAACTGAAAAAAGCAGGTGTGAAATAATGTCAACTCAAACTTTAAATAACGCAAACGCCCATGAGCATCATGGGCACCACGATGCAGGAGCGACGAAAGTTTTCGGCTTCTGGATCTATCTAATGAGCGACCTTATCCTGTTTGCCAGCTTATTCGCCACTTATGCGGTGCTTGTTAACGGGATTGCTGATGGTCCTTCTGGTAAAGAAATCTTTAGCCTGCCTTTTGTTTTAGTTGAAACCTTCTTACTACTGTTTAGTAGTATCACTTTTGGTTTCGCCATGCTTAGCATGAATAAAGGTAGTGTTAGCCAAGTCAATCTGTGGCTATTCGTTACCTTCTTATTCGGTTTAGGCTTCGTGGTAATGGAAGTGTATGAGTTCCATGAACTTATCGCTGAAGGTTATGGCCCAGATCGCAGTGCATTCTTATCGGCATTCTTTGCCTTAGTATCAACACACGGTCTGCACGTAACAGCGGGATTAGTTTGGATTATTATTATGATGATCCAAGTATCACGCCGTGGTTTAACTGATGTTAATCGCACCCGTTTAAGTTGCTTAAGCCTGTTCTGGCACTTCCTTGATGTTGTCTGGATCTGTGTGTTCACCGTAGTTTATCTGATGGGAGCGATGTAATGAGTCATCCAAATACTTCTCCTTCAGGCGCAAGCCACGGCAGCATGAAGTCCTATCTGATTGGCTTTATTCTGTCCGTTATCCTCACCGTGATCCCATTTTGGATGGTGATGGAAGGAACAGCTACAACCTCAACTATCTTATGGACAGTCGTTGGTATGGCTGTCGTACAGATTGTTGTTCATTTAGTCTGTTTCTTACATATGAACACGTCCTCAGAAGAGCGCTGGAACGTTATCGCATTCCTATTCACCTTGTTGATTATCGGCATTGTTGTGATTGGCTCACTGTGGATTATGTACAACCTGAACATCAATATGATGATGGATTAAGAGTTGTCGCTATGATTAAGCAATACCTACAAGTCACCAAACCAGGAATTATTTTCGGAAATTTAATTTCTGTGATAGGTGGTTTCCTTCTCGCCTCAAAAGGCGAGATTGACTACCCCCTATTTTTCGCGACTCTACTTGGGGTGTCTCTGGTCGTTGCTTCTGGTTGTGTTTTTAACAACTATATTGACCGTGATATTGACCGTATCATGGAAAGAACGAAGAATCGTCCATTAGTTCAAGGATTAATCGACCCGCAAATTAGCCTTATTTATGCCTCAGTATTAGGTATTGCAGGTGTTGTGCTGCTCTATGTAGCAGCCAACCCACTTGCAATGTTTATCGCTGTATTCGGCTTTATTATTTATGTTGGGGTTTATAGCCTCTATATGAAACGTAAATCTGTTTATGGCACACTGATCGGTAGTTTATCAGGCTCTGCACCACCGGTTATCGGCTACTGTGCTGTTAGCGGTGAATTTGATGCGGGTGCAGCAATTTTATTACTTATCTTTAGTTTGTGGCAAATGCCTCACTCTTATGCCATTGCGATTTTCCGTTTTAAAGACTACCAAGCAGCCAATATCCCCGTATTACCTGTTATTAAAGGGATCTCAGTCGCTAAGCGCCATATTATTCTCTATATTCTAGCCTTTATGGTTGCAACGCTGATGCTAACTTTAGTGGGATATGCAGGGTATAAATACCTGATTGTTGCCTCTGCAGTCAGTATCTGGTGGTTGGGCATGGCATTATCTGGTTATAAAGCAACCAATGATAAAGTGTGGGCAAGAAAATTATTTATATTTTCTATCATTGCCATTACATCATTAAGTGTAATGATGTCTGTTGATCCCACCAGTTCAACAGAAACGGTTCTCGCTTATCTGAGATAATGTAATTTCAATTGCAAAAAATGCTAATGCCAGTCAATCATGACTGGCATTTTTAGTTTAAATATCATATTCAGCCTTATCAGTACAATTTCGTCTTTTTTTGTATCCCATTTATTGATTAACCTCGTGACAAAATACTATTACAATGAGGTATCAGTAATACGAGGTAATCCATGAATGATAATAAAATGACTCCATTAGAGCGCAAAGCGACATGGGGACTAGGAGCTGTTTTCTCTCTTCGCATGCTTGGCATGTTTATGGTACTTCCCGTTTTAACCACCTACGGACTGCAACTACAACATGCGACAGAATCGCTAATTGGATTAGCTATTGGTATTTATGGATTAACTCAAGCAATCTTCCAAATTCCTTTTGGATTTTTCTCAGACAAATTTGGCCGAAAATCAATGATTGTTTTCGGCTTAATTATTTTTATTGTTGGTAGCCTTATTGCTGCTTTAAGTGACAGCATTTATGGCATTATTATCGGGCGAGCATTACAAGGTGCTGGAGCTATATCTGCCGCAGTGATGGCTCTGTTATCTGATCTAACCCGCGAACAAAATAGAACCAAAGCAATGGCCTTTATTGGCATTAGCTTTGGTATTACGTTTGCCTTAGCCCTTGTTTTAGGGCCAATACTCACACATATTTTTGGCTTACAAGGCCTATTTTGGGGCATTGCCCTACTCGCTTTCGGCGGGATTATGATCACCCTCATTACCGTACCGAATAGCGAACATCATATACTTAATCGAGAATCAAGTTTTGTACGAGGAAGTGTCAAAAAAGTTTTATTTGATGCGCAATTATTAAAGCTTAATGTCGGGATTTTTTCACTACACACTTTATTGATGGCCGCTTTTGTCGCACTTCCTTTGATCATGCATAATGCCGGATTAGTTAATGAGAAACATTGGGTTGTCTATCTAGTCACTATGCTGATTGCCTTTATTTCAGTATTACCCTTTATTATCTATGCAGAAAAAAAACGTAAAATGAAACAAGTGTTCTTACTGTGTATCTTTCTGCTGATTATTGCTCAAGCTATCTTTATGATTTCAGGAACTAGCTTGTGGCTAATTATTTTAGGTATTCAGATATTCTTTATTGGTTTTAATATTATGGAGGCACTGCTACCTTCATTAATTAGTAAAGAAGCACCGGCAGGTTATAAAGGCACGGCAATGGGGATTTATTCCACCAGCCAATTTCTAGGTGTAGCATTAGGTGGTATTTTAGGTGGATGGCTCTACCAACATTACGATGCTCAAGCAGTCTTTGCTGGATGTTTATTGATTGGCTTAGTTTGGTTTGCCATTAGCTTAACATTACGTCAACCACCTTATGTTAGTAGCTTACGTATAGAATTGCCGGCACATTTATCAAAAGCTCAACAACAACAATTAGAGCAGAAATTTAAGCAACAACCTGGTGTTAATGAAGTGGTAATTATGGCACACGAACAAAGTGCTTATATTAAAGTGGATACCAAGCAGACACCAAGAGCGACATTAGAATCGTTAGTGCTCGGCGTTTAAACCTCATATACCCTGTAAATGCGCTGAATAAACCAAACAGCGCATTTTTTTATACTTTCGTCATTAATCACGAAAATTGGTAAATTGGAAAGGCTGACCTAATTCACCCTCTCTAACTAATTTCATCACAGCTTGCAAATCATCACGTGATTTACCTGTTACTCGTACTTGCTCACCTTGGATCTGTGCTTGTACTTTTAATTTGCTGTCTTTGATCATTTTAACGATTTTTTTCGCTAAAGGAGTATCAATACCTTGTTTTAAGGTCGCTTCTACACTGTATGTTTTTCCGCTGTGAGTCATCTCTTCAGGGATATTTAAAACAGCACCATCAATCCCTCTTTTTGCCATTTTCTCACGCAGAATATCTAATAACTGCTGCACCTGAAATTCAGATACACTAGTTGTTTTTACTGACTCAGTTTTTTCGTTTAATTCAAAACTTGCTTCAACATTACGAAAATCCCAACGAGTAGTCAGTTCACGTTGTGCGTTCTCTACCGCATTGCGCACTTCATGTAAGTCAACTTCAGATACGATATCAAAAGATGGCATTCGTTCTTCCTCAATAAATAAAAACAGCCTGAATAATAGCTGTTTTTCACTCAGCAAAAAAGCCATACTCATGTCATTACTCTTGACTTTCCATATAACAAAGCAGAGATAGCTTCAGCAAGTGAAGATAAACGATGTTATAATTTGATATAGCTCTCAATTTGCATTGATAAAATTACCGAACTGTTAATAATATTAGGTTAATGTTAGATGAATAATATGGAGCGCCTGTTTACCATTTAGCAGGAGAAAAATGATGAAAATAACCGTATTAGGATGTGGTTCAATTGGTAAACTTTGGATTGCAGGATTAACGCAACAAGCCCATGAAGTACAAGGATGGTTAAGAATACCTCAACCTGATTTTGACGTTAACGTTGACTCCATTAATGGTATCCCATTTCAACAACGCATTATAGCCAACCAAAAAACATGGCTACAACACAGTGAGTTACTGCTTGTTTGCTTAAAGTCTTGGCAAGTTTCAGACGCGGTTAATGCACTTATCCCTCACCTCTCTGCTGATTGCCCGATTTTACTGATCCATAATGGTATGGGAACACTAGATGAACTCACCCTACCTGAAACACCGACTAAAAGAGCGATATTACAAGGTATAATCACTCATGGTGCTTATCAACAAGATCAAAAAGTGCTCCATACAGCAGAAGGGATCACCCACATTGGCCCACTAAATACAACAGCACGTCAATACGGTTATTTAGCTGAAATTTTACATCAAGCTTTACCGGATGTAGCTTGGCACAATGATATTCATACTATTAGCTGGCTAAAATTAGCCGTAAATTGTGTTATCAACCCTTTAACGGTGTTTTATCAATGTCGCAATGGTGATTTATTAAAATACCCTGAGCATATCCAGAAAGTCTGTGATGAAGTTTATCAGGTAATGGAGCGAGAAGGTGTTATACCTACCTCTAGATCACATTTACATGGTTATATTATCGATACCATAGAGCAAACTGCTAATAATTACTCATCTATGTATCAAGATGTGAAATATCAACGCCATACCGAAATCGATTATATCACAGGCTATCTATTACGTAGGGCATCAGAGCAAGGACTCGTGTTACCCGAAAATAAGCGACTTTTTCAATTTATAAAACAGAAGGAAGGCAATTATGACCATATCCGCACTCATCTGTCTAGCTAATGGTAGTGAAGAAACAGAGGTTGTTACCACCGCTGATTTACTCGTTAGAGCTGGAATTAAGGTCATACTTGCTAGTGCTGAAGATGATGTTGATGACTTAGTGATCACCTGCTCACGAGGGATCAAATTAATTGCTGATGTCCCATTAGTTCGTGTTGTTGATCACCATTATGATGCCATTATTTTACCCGGAGGATTAATAGGTGCAGAAACCTTACGAGATAGTCCTCTTGTTGTTGAAAAAGTACGCCGCATGCACAGTGAAAATAGACTAGTTGCCGCTATTTGCGCAGCTCCTGCGATCATCTTAGAGTCTCATAACCTCTTTCCAATAGGCAATATGACAGGTTTCCCCGGCTTAAAAGATAAAATCGAACCTAAAAAATGGGTTGATTATCGGGTTTACTTTGACGAAAGAGTCAATCTGATTACTAGCCAAGCCCCTGCTACCACTATAGATTTCGCACTTAAAATTATTGAGCGCCTAAAAGGTAAAGCAGTTGCAGCTGATGTCGCTAAACAACTTGTATTACCACCAGGTATTTATAATTATCAAGATGAATTTACTGGGTTTGGGGATAGGTAAATAATAATTGCTAACATATTATATTGAGCAAAAAAATAATATTTTTGCTCATTTTTATTCAGATATTCTTTATATTAGATCTATTTTCAGAATGATAACATTACTACAATAATAGAATTTAGTTATTTTAGTAATAGAAAGGTATAATATTCTGGGTATTGATATTTCTGAAAATAAAACTATTAGTTTTAACGCTCATCATGAACGAAGAGTAATTACTTCCATTAATAAAAATCCCAAAATTAGTATAATAGGTAAAAAAAATAAAATAACAATATATAGTATTTATCAACGAACTAAATTTGGTGATTATGAACGAGATGGTAATCCTCTAATATATTCATTAAAAGGTATTTTTAACTATACAATAACAATCAATGAACTATATAAATTCAAACCTTCTTTTTTAGCTATATTAAATAAAATAAGAGATAAAATAGTAAATCAAAATATTATATTTATCGCTATGCCTTCATCTAGTACAGTTCCATACCTATTGGCTAGGAGGGTTTCTCGTCATTTCAAGTCAACACTCTATAATGAGATATTTATAAAATGTACAGTAGAAGAAGTTATAAATCGTTATGCTAACAGCACAGTAAATAAAAAAGAAAATCATATAAAATTACTAAACAGAACGTTATCTGAATTACAATCTTTACCTCCCAATACGATTTTCAAAATGAAGCACATCCCTAATAAAATTAGGCATTATTTCTCTCCTTGGAAAATAGATCCAAACTTTAATATTAGAAAATTAAATAATTATAATATCATTTTAATTGATGATTTGCTTTCAACAGGAACAACATTAAATATGGCAACTATCGAGCTAAATAATTTAGGATTTACCTGTTCTACTGCAATATGTCTTCTAAGTAATCTTTGAAATTGCTATTTTTTTCTATTACTATATATTTATAGGATAAGATCTAGATGATAGTTTTAGATCTAAGAGCTAACATACACCCTTAGCTCTATAAATATGAAGCATTTTGTAAAAAATGTGGGTTCGCGCAAGCACCTTGATGATGGTCTAGCTATAAGAGCAAAGTAATCATCTGGAGAATGGCAGCGACATTCCCCAACATTATTGTTGTATAAAAAACAAAAGCCACTAATTTTAACTACTTAGTATGCAAAGTAGTTTAAGATAGTGGCTTTTTTATTAATAAAGCACAGTCGGCCAATATATTACTTCTTACGATACACTTTTACGTTATTAAAGCCTTGTTCACGTAAATATAGTGCTTGTAAACGACTCATCATACCTCGCTCACAATAGAGCAAATAAGTTTTGCTGTTATCTAAATCACCAAATTGTGTACTTAATTTATAAAATGGTAATTCTTTAACATCTACACCCTCTAATTTTAATGGTGAGTTTTCTTGCTCTTCTGGAGAGCGAATATCCAGTACAACGTCATTCGTTGCAAACTCAGAGACCATTTCAACTTCTGTTACTTGCTGTACCGTCTCTTCAGCAATACGGCGAATATCCATATTCTTAGCATTTTCAACAACACTATCGAGAATAGAAAAATCAAATTTTTCTTCTTCAGCTTCGATTTTGGCTTTAACCGCTTTTACTGTAGGATTCTTGGAGATAACACCACAAAACTCTGGCATAGTACGAGCAAAATCTTCCGTACCAATTTGGCGAGCGATATTAATGATATTTTCTTTATCGTGTGTGATAAGAGGACGCAGAATTAAGGTATCCGTCGCATTATCAATTAAACGTAGATTGGTTAATGTTTGGCTAGAAACCTGCCCTAATGCTTCACCTGTTACAATAGCTTGTACGCCATAACGTTCAGCAACACGAGATGCCGCACGCACCATCATACGTTTCAGAACAACCCCCATCTGGCCATCATCAATTTTCTCTAAAATTTCTGCCACAACGGGTTCAAAATCAACGGCAACAAAATGTACTTTATGAGAGCGTCCAAAGCGGTTCCAAAGATAATGTGCAACTTGTTTAACGCCAATTTCGTGGGCTGAACCACCAAGATTAAAAAAGCAGTAATGAACACGACTACCGCGGCGCATCAACATATAACTTGATACACCAGAATCATAACCACCAGAGATAAGTGATAATACATCTTCTTGTGTACCAATAGGGAAACCACCAATACCTTCATAGCGAGCATTAACTAGGATCAGCTTATCATCTTCAATTTCTAGATTAATGGTCACATCCGGACGAGTTAATTTTACTTTTGCACTTTCAACGTGTTGGTTAAAACCACCACCCACATAACGCTCTACTTCATTAGAAGTAAAACTGTGTTTACCACGGCGTTTAGCTCTTACGCAAAACGTTTTGTTTTCAACTAAATGACCAAAGGCAGCAAAGGTCTGTTCAAAAATATTATGTAAATCGGTATAGCTATGCTCTTCAACTTGTAAAAAGTGATGAATACCTGGGATACGAGTTAGCGCATCACACACCGCTTCGCTTTTACTTTCGTCTTTACTGACAACCACAATGTTGTCCCAGTGGCGAACAACCGTGATATCATCACCTAATGTACTTAATACATTGCGAATATTACTGGTCAGAATTTTGATAAAACGTATACGAACAGATTGGCTTTTGATCGTGATTTCGGGGAATAATTTAATAATAAACTTCATAGTCAATGGTCATAGGTTATTAAGTAGAGACATAAACTACAGTGATATTAATTGACTGGAGTTTATAAAAGTCACAAAGTATATCACCAATATTTAGGCCTCACCCGCAAAAATCGCTGACTGAATAAGAAATTTTCTTCTCAATTGTAGTAAGATGATCACTATTATTCAGCTAACATGCTTTATCATCAAAAATATTATGGCTAAAAAAACGACATCAATTAACCAAGACACCACGCAAACTCCAAGTTTTGAAGCTTCGATGCAAGAACTTGAGCAAATAGTTAACCGCTTAGAATCAGGTGAATTACCTTTAGAAGAGGCCCTTAATGAGTTCGAACATGGTGTTCGTTTAGCTCGTGTGGGACAAAAAACATTACAAGATGCTGAACAACGTGTTCGCATCTTACTCAAAGAGGATGATGACGCTACACCTGATGATTTTATCCAAGAGGCTGAATAATTGAGTAACGCAACTTTATGTACGGATGCGTTCCGTCAAAAATTACATTCTGCACATCAGCGTGTTGATGAAGCACTCAACCAAGCGCTACAGACGTTGCCTTTTTCTGATATGCCACTCAGCCAAGCAATGCGCTACGGAGCACTCTTGGGGGGGAAACGTTTACGCCCATTTCTCGTTTATGCGGTAGGAGAAATGTTTAACGTACCTGTTGCTAATCTTGATGTGCCAGCAGCCGCTATTGAGTGTATTCATGCATATTCACTGATCCATGACGACTTACCTGCAATGGACAATGATGATTTACGTCGAGGAAAACCCACTTGTCATATTGAGTTTGGCGAAGCCAATGCCATTTTAGCGGGTGATGCATTACAAACCTTGGCCTTTGAAATTTTAGCCAAAAATGCGATGCCTGATGTCGCCATTGCCGATCGCGTAGCCATGATTGCTGAATTAGCCACAGCCAGTGGTTTAGCGGGTATGTGTGGTGGACAGGCACTTGATCTTGATGCCGAAGATAAATCAATTGATCTTGTTGCTCTTGAGAAAATTCATTTACATAAAACAGGTGCGTTAATTCGTGCAGCGGTTCGCCTAGGGGCACTTAGCGCAGGGCAAAAAGGGCACGATGTGTTACCTGCACTGGATAAATATGCCCACTCTATAGGCTTGGCTTTCCAAGTTCAGGATGACATTTTAGATGTTATTGGGAGCACTGAAGAGACTGGAAAGCGACAGGGAAGTGATCAAGAAGCTGGAAAAAGTACTTATCCGGCTCTACTTGGTTTAGCACAAGCACAAAAGAAAGCACAGGAATTGTATAACGAAGCATTGGATGCCTTAGCGTTTCTTGAACAATACGAGTACGATACCTCTACGCTAAAACAATTAGCGAATTTTATCGTAGAACGGAAAAACTAATAAAAAATAAAAAGAGCAGCTTACCTGCTCTTTCCCTATTACAAGTCATTAATTAATAGGCATCACATGAGCATTGATATCGAAAAATATCCCACATTGGCGTTGGTTGAAACACCCGAAGATTTACGCCTATTACCAAAAGAGAGTTTACCTAAACTCTGTGATGAGCTAAGGCTATATCTTCTTAACAGTGTCAGCCGCTCAAGTGGTCACTTCGCCTCAGGTTTAGGTGCTATTGAGTTAACGGTTGCGCTTCATTACGTTTATAAAACTCCCTTTGACAATCTGATTTGGGATGTGGGCCATCAGGCTTACCCTCATAAAATATTAACGGGTCGTCGTGATCGCATTGATACTATTCGTCAAAAAAACGGCTTACATCCCTTCCCTTGGCGTGATGAGAGTGAATATGACAAACTCTGTGTTGGTCATTCATCCACCTCTATCAGTGCTGGGCTGGGTATGGCTGTTGCTGCAGAGCAAGAAAACCTAGGCAGAAAGACTGTTTGTGTGATTGGTGACGGTGCAATTACTGCAGGAATGGCATTTGAAGCCATGAATCATGCCGGTGATATTAATCCAGATATGCTAGTGGTACTTAACGATAATGAAATGTCGATTTCAGAAAATGTCGGGGCACTAAATAACCACCTTGCACAACTTCTATCTGGCAAACTGTATACCACGCTACGTGAAGGTGGCAAAAAAGTCTTTTCTGGTATTCCCCCGATTAAAGAATTACTGAAAAAGACAGAAGAACATATTAAAGGCATGGTTGTGCCCGGCACCATGTTTGAAGAGTTAGGTTTTAACTATATTGGTCCAGTTGATGGTCACGATGTTATTGCTTTAGTACAAACGCTCACGAATATGCGCGATCTAAAAGGGCCGCAACTTTTACATATTATGACCAAAAAAGGTCGGGGTTACGCTCCCGCAGAGCAAGATCCAATCAGTTGGCATGCGGTACCTAAATTTGATCCAAAGACAGGTACTTTACCTAAAAGCCCCAATGCACGCCCGACGTTTTCAAAAATTTTTGGGGACTGGTTATGTGAAGAAGCCGCCACTGATGAAAAATTAATGGCAATCACCCCTGCTATGCGTGAAGGCTCTGGTATGGTGCGCTTTTCTAAAGAGTACCCCGCACAATACTTTGATGTCGCAATTGCGGAGCAACACGCCGTCACCTTCGCTGCTGGATTAGCCATTGGTGGTTATAAGCCGATCGTGGCTATTTACTCCACCTTCTTACAACGCGCTTATGATCAAGTGATCCACGATGTGGCTATCCAAAAACTCCCGGTACTCTTTGCTATCGATCGTGGTGGCATTGTTGGTGCGGATGGTCAGACCCACCAAGGAGCTTTTGATCTCTCTTTTTTACGCTGTATCCCTAATATGATTATTATGGCACCTAGCGATGAAAATGAGTGTCGCCAAATGTTGCATACAGGTTACCATTATCAAGAAGGGCCTGTCGCTGTACGTTATCCTAGAGGTTCAGGGGTTGGTGCGCCATTACAACCGCTGAGCGAACTTCCTATAGGAAAAGGTATTATTCGTCGCCAAGGTAAAAGTATTGCAATTTTAAACTTCGGAACCTTATTACCCGAAGCCTTAGATGTTGCAGAAAAACTGGATGCAACAGTTGCAGATATGCGCTTTATCAAACCACTAGATAAAGAACTGATCCTTTCTCTTGCCAAACAACACGACATACTGGTCACCTTAGAAGAAAATGCCATTATGGGTGGCGCAGGTAGCGGCGTTAACGAGTTATTAATGCAAGAGCGTTGTTTAGTGCCCGTACTCAATTTAGGGTTACCTGATCTTTTTGTGCCACAAGGTGGACAAGAAGAGATCAGAGCCGATTTAGGACTTGATGCAACAGGCATTGAAAAATCGATTAAAGCTTATCAGGCTCATTCTTTGAGCTAATATTTCAAAAGTCTCTCTTGCTTGTAAAGCCGGAGAGACTATTGATAAGGTTAATAAATTCTGACTTTATTTTCTTGTAAAAACTGCCCTTATTTCTTTTCTTTTTTAATTATTTTCAAATCTTGTTAAAGATCACTTTTTAATGAAATTAACTGTAATTTATCAATTTTAAAATTGAATCCATTCAGCGTTAATTGATTCAATCAGTTAGATTTTTCCTTTTTTCTTTCCTTTAACGAAACGTTTCGATCACCTTCACAATATAAATAAATCCAACTTGTTTTCCTATTTTCATTTCCTACTATGTAGAACAGCGAAACGTTTCGCTGAGGAGGCAAAGATGAAAAAAGGTGTATTACTTAATAGTTCAATTTCTAGCGTAATTGCACGTTTAGGACATACTGACAAAATAACGATTGCAGATGCTGGATTACCCATACCCTCCTCTGTTGAGCGTATCGATCTTGCTTTAACTCAGGGGATCCCTGACTTTATGTCAGTGTTACAAACGATCACCCATGAAATGCAAGTCGAAGCCGTTATGCTTGCCATAGAAATTAAAAATATAAACCCACTTCTTTTTAGTGAGATAACCCGTTATTTGCATTTATTAGAACAACAACAAAAAAAACCTATCGAGATCATTTATGTCACTCATGAAGAATTTAAAAAACAACTTCCAGATAATAAAGCGGTGATAAGAACAGGTGAATGCTCTCCTTATGCCAATATCGTGCTGTTTTCTGGTGTAACTTTCTGAGGCCAATATGGAAGCATTACTTGAATTAAAAAATATTGATAAATCATTTCCAGGCGTAAAAGCATTATCTGGTGCGACGTTACGAATTTATCCTGGCCGAGTGATGGCACTTGTTGGTGAAAATGGTGCAGGTAAATCCACACTAATGAAAGTGCTAACAGGTATCTACCAAAAAGACGCAGGTGAAATTATTTATCAAGGGGAACGTTGCTCTTTTAATGGTCCTAAGTCTTCTCAAGAAGCCGGAATAGGTATTATCCATCAAGAACTCAATCTTATCCCTGAATTAACCATTGCAGAAAATATCTTTTTAGGTCGCGAGTTTACCCGTGCATTTGGTGCCATTGATTGGAAAAAAATGTATGCAGAAGCGGATAAATTACTTGCTCGCTTAAACCTTCCTTATCGCAGTCATCGCTTAGTTTCTGAATTATCCATTGGTGATCAGCAAATGGTTGAAATTGCCAAAGTACTCAGTTTTGGCTCTAAAGTGATTATTATGGATGAACCGACAGATGCATTGACAGACACCGAAACTCGCTCTCTGTTTAGTGTGATAACTGAATTAAGAAATCAAGGTTGTGGCATTGTCTATATCTCACATCGATTAAAAGAAATTTTTGATATTTGTGATGATGTCACTGTGTTGCGCGATGGTCAATTTATTGGCGAAAAGCCCGTTTCTTCATTACAAGAAGAGACACTTATTGAAATGATGGTAGGCCGTAAATTAGAAGATCAATACCCTCGCATCCATATTCCTGCAGGAAAAACTAAACTTAATGTCTCTCACTTAAGTGGTGCAGATATACATGATGTCAGCTTCTCCCTACATGAAAATGAAATTTTAGGTATTTCAGGGTTAATGGGCGCAGGCCGTACTGAATTAATGAAAATGATTTACGGTGCATTGCCAAAAACACAAGGTAGCGTGGCGTTAGAAGGTAAAATTTGTCAGATCAAAAAGCCTGCAGATGCACTTGCCCAAGGTATTGTTTATATCTCTGAAGACAGAAAACGCGATGGTTTAGTGCTAGGTATGTCAGTAAAAGAGAATATGTCACTGACGGCGCTACCTTATTTTAGTCGCACTATGGGGATCTTAAATCATAAAGAAGAGCAATTAACTGTCAGTGACTTTATTAAATTGTTCAACATAAAAACCCCGTCCATCAATCAGATCATTGGTTTTTTATCAGGCGGTAATCAGCAAAAAGTCGCTATTGCTCGCGGACTAATGACTCGTCCTAAAGTGCTTATTCTTGATGAGCCTACCCGCGGTGTCGATGTGGGGGCGAAAAAAGAGATTTACCAATTAATTAATAAGTTTAAACAAGAGGGATTAAGCATCATTTTGATCTCTTCAGAAATGCCAGAGGTAATGGGAATGAGTGACCGCATTTTAGTTATGCATGAAGGTCGTATCAGCGGTGAGTTTTCTGCCAATAATGTCACACAAGAGATGCTAATGGCGGCGGCTGTTGGTAAACAATATGCTGCTACAGTAGGAGTTTGAGATGAGTACAAAATCAATACCAGCGTCAAAACGATGGTTCTCTAAGGCTTGGTTATTAGAACAAAAATCACTCATTGCCTTATTGTTGCTTATTGTCGTGGTTTCAACACTCAGCCCGAATTTTTTTACCTTAAATAATATTTTTAACATCCTACAACAAACCTCTGTTAACGCGATTATGGCTGTGGGTATGACATTAGTCATTTTAACCTCTGGTATCGATTTATCGGTAGGTTCATTACTCGCTTTAACCGGTGCTGTTGCTGCTTCTATGGTAGGGGCTGATGTTAATGCGTTAGTGGCTGTTGTCGGTGCTTTAGCATTAGGAGCCGCTATTGGTGGCGTTACAGGTGTCATTATCGCTAAAGGTAAAGTGCAGGCATTTATTGCCACATTAGTGATGATGCTGTTATTGCGTGGTGTCACGCGTGTTTATACTGATGGCAGTCCAATAAATACAGGATTTAGCGATAATGCCGACCTATTTAGCTGGTTTGGTATTGGACGCCCCTTTGGGATCCCCACCCCTATTTGGCTGATGATGATTGTCTTTTTAAGCGCGTGGTATGTATTGCATCACACACGCTTGGGTCGCTATATCTATGCCCTTGGAGGAAACGAAGCAGCAACCCGTTTATCTGGTATTAGTGTCGATAAAATCAAAATTATTGTTTATGCGCTTTGCGGTTTATTAGCGGCCCTTGCCAGTGTCATTGAAGTTGCTCGTCTTTCTTCCGCCCAACCAATGGCAGGCAATGGTTATGAACTGGATGCTATCGCCGCTGTCGTCTTAGGTGGTACCAGTCTTGCTGGCGGTAAAGGACGCATAATGGGCACACTTATTGGTGCGTTAATTTTAGGCTTTCTCAATAATGCACTCAATTTATTAGGCATATCATCCAATTATCAAATGATAGTCAAAGCTGTTGTCATCTTACTTGCCGTGCTGGTTGATAACAAAAAATAATACGCTTTCTCTTAATCCGAACCCCGACAGGAATATATTATGAAACTAAAAAAAATAGCAACGCTTCTCTCAGTGGTTGCTCTAAGCGCTACCATAAGTGCCAATGCATTAGCAAAAGAGTCTATCGCCCTCGTTATTTCAACGCTCAATAATCCTTTCTTTGTCACCATGAAAGACAGTGCACAAAAAGAGGCGGATAAATTAGGTTATGACTTAGTCGTGCTTGATTCAATGGATAATCCAGCCAAAGAATTGGCAAATGTGCAGGACTTAACCGTAAAAGGCACCCGTTTAATGCTCATTAATCCAACGGATTCTGATGCTGTAGGTAATGCCGTGTTAATGGCAAATAAAGCTAAAATTCCTGTAGTAACCCTAGATAGAGTAGCCAATAAAGGTGAGGTTGTTAGCCATGTTGCTTCTGATAACCGTCTAGGAGGAAAAATGGCAGGAGATTATATTGCGGAAAAAGTGGGTAATGATGCCAAAGTGATCCAACTAGAAGGGATCGCCGGAACCTCCGCTTCTCGTGAGCGTGGAGAAGGCTTTAAACAAGCTGTTGATGCTCACAAACTTAATATATTAGCAAGCCAACCTGCTGACTTTGACCGTACTAAAGGCCTTAATGTTATGCAAAATCTATTAACCGCTAATCCTTCAGTGCAAGCGGTATTTGCTCAAAACGATGAAATGGCATTAGGGGCATTGCGTGCATTACAAACAGCAGGTCGTACCGATGTCTTAGTCGTTGGCTTTGATGGCACAAATGATGGCATTAAAGCGGTTAACCGAGGTGTTTTAGGTGCGACTATTGCACAACGCCCCGATCAAATTGGTATTATTGGTATTCAAACCGCTGATAAAATTCTGAAAGGGGAAAAAGTGGATCCCACTATTCCTGTTGAGCTTGAATTAGTCACTCAAAAATAATCACCCATCTAACCACGTAGTACTTTCGCTGCGTGGTTAGTTTCGTTATAAACTAGGTTTTCAAAGGATAAAAGGCTATGACAACTCCCCGCCTTGCTGTTTTAGGTAGTATCAATGTTGACCATATTATGAATATTGCACAATTTCCCAAGCCCGGAGAAACCGTGATTGGTCATGACTATAAAATAGCATTTGGTGGTAAAGGGGCAAATCAAGCCGTCGCTTGTGGACGTAGTGGTGCCGATATCACGTTTATTGCCTGTGTGGGAGATGATGCTATTGGTCGCGAAATCATCGCTCAATTAAAAACAGATAATATTGATACTGATGCAATTCGTATTATTCCCAAGACACCTACAGGTGTAGCAATGATCCTAGTTAATGAACAAGGCGAAAATGTCATTAGCATTGTTGCCGGAGCAAATAGTGCTCTCACTCCAAGCCATTTGCATCAGTATCGTCATATTATTGAACAAGCAGATGCTTTATTAATGCAATTAGAATCCCCTCTAGACACTGTCTTTGAGGCAGCAAAACAAGCCAAAGCACATCAAACAAAAGTGATTTTAAATCCCGCTCCTGCACAGCCGTTATCTGATGAATTTCTGAGTTTTATTGATATTATTACGCCAAATGAGACAGAAGCCGAAATATTAACCGGTATTTCTGTGCATGATGAAGTGGGTGCAGCTAAAGCGGCTAATATTTTGCACAGTAAAGGCATAAAACACGTTTTAATCACTTTAGGCAGTCGTGGCGTATGGTTTAGTGAACAAGGCACCGGTATGATCATTCCCGGTTTTCGTGTTGAAGCAGTTGATACTATTGCCGCAGGTGATACCTTTAACGGTGCATTTGTTACAGCGATATTAGAAGGTAAATCAGCTCATGATGCGATCCGTTTCGCCCATGCAGCCGCGGCAATTGCAGTGACACGTCATGGCGCGCAATCCTCCGTCCCTTGGCGTGATGAAATTAAGTCATTTTTAGCAGAGCGAGCATAATATTTTGGCAACAATGAAAGATGTCGCCCGTTTAGCGGGTGTTTCAACATCCACCGTTTCCCATGTTATCAATAACAATCGTTATGTGAGTGAAGGTATCCGCGCAAAGGTTAATCATGCAATAGCAACCTTAAATTACGCCCCTTCAGCATTAGCTCGTAGTTTAAAAATGAACTGCACACGTACCATAGGGATGTTAGTTACCGCCAGTAATAACCCCTTTTATGCTGAAGTCGTTCGAGGTGTTGAACGAAGTTGCTATGAACAAGGCTATAGCCTCATTTTATGCAACACCGAAGGCGACTATGAGCGCATGGATACTAGCCTTGAAACCTTGCTACAAAAGCGTGTCGATGGGCTGTTATTAATGTGTACTGAAGCCCGCGCACCATCAAGTGAAGTATTAAATCGTTATCCACGGTTACCCATGGTGATGATGGATTGGTCTCCATTTGAATACAGTAGCGATATTATTCAAGATAACTCCCTATTAGGGGGAGAATTAGCCACGAATTATTTAATTGAAAAAGGTTTTACTGACATCGCCTGTATTGCGGGTCCCCAAGATAAACTTCCCGCTAAACATCGCCTACAAGGCTACTATAATGCGATGCAACAAGCTGGGTTACCCATTCGTAAAGAGCTGGTTTTAACCAGTGATTTTGAGTTTGCGGGTGGCTTTAGTGCAATGCAAAAACTGCTCTCACTCCCTATACAACCACAGGCCGTATTTACCTGTAATGATGCAATGGCAGTCGGTGCTTACCAAGCGATTTATCAAAAAGGACTACGTGTACCTGATGATATTTCTATCGTCGGTTATGATGACATCGATTTAGCCTCTTATATGATCCCCCCTTTAACGACTATTCATCAACCCAAAGATGAATTGGGCAAACTTGCTGTAAGCCAATTATTACGTCGTATGGAAGATATTGAAGCACAAGCCAATCTATTAGTGTTAACACCCAAACTGATTGAACGAGGCTCGGTGTTGACATCCTCCACGCCCTAAAGGACGTGGATCCCTACTGCGTTCAGACTGATGTCTGAATC